>JAHWHN010000058.1 GCA_019323235.1 Candidatus Woesearchaeota archaeon
GAATGTGGAAGATAATCTAGTATTGAACTAAAAACATACTGAATTGCATTTACAATAAGATTTATTCCAGATTTTATTCCACCTGAAAAAGACTCTACTAATGAATAGCCTGCATTTAAGAAAGATTTTTTCATCTCAGTAAAATCAATAATTGGCAATTTCATAAATTCAAAAACATTTATTAATTTTTCAACCAAAGGAATAAACTCCATAATCCATTTTCCAAAAGTATAACCTGCAATAAATACCATTGAAAATGCATATCCTAAAGGAATTATAACTTTTATTAAATTTACAATATTATTTATTGGTAATTTTGATAGAATATTAACAATTAAAATCCATAATGATTTAAAATTTACAAGAAAACTGGTAACTATATTGCTTTTTGAAACAAGCATTATAAATGGTTTAATCATTCCAATAACAATAGTTGTTAATAAACTTTTTATTGATAATAAATCTTTCATATATGTATCAAATATTTGAACAATTCCTTTCAATGTGTTTTCAATTGATTGTTTAAATTTATTAACATTCTGATCAATTTCAACAAAAGAAATTTCAATTCCAAAAATATTAAGTATTTTTTCAATTAAATTAAATGGGAAGGTAAAAATTATTTTTATTAAATAGATAAGTGATTTTGATAAATTAAAAATTATATCAATTAAATTATATAATACTTCAATAAAATGAGAAAATCCTTGAAAGACACTTAATTGTAGAATAATATCTAACAACCTTAATGATGATATAAACGTCATTAATCCACTCACATTAAACTCTAATTTTTTCATTGTATTTATTACATCAAGTATAGATTCTTTTGATTTATTTAAAACATTTTTAAAATATTCTAGTATTTCTCTCCAGTTTTCCATAACAAAAGTCATTCCACCAAATATAGCCATCTCTATAGCCATCCCTACAATCATTCCGCTTGCCATAGAAGCTACAGACGCAATTCCTAATAATGGCATTTTCAATGCTGTAACACTTGACTGTGCTATTTTTGATGTTTTTGCAATACGCAATAAATTTCTTGATAGTTGTCTCAAACTTAAATTTGTTTTTTCAACTTGAGTTGAAAATTCATTAACTGTTTTTGTGCTTATAGTTGTAGTTGTTGCTAATTTTTTACTTTGAATCCAAGCACTTTTTAAATGACTTATCATATAGCCAATTGTTATATTAGCCATATTTCCTTGTTTAGCTAATCCTATTAGTGATTTATCTAATTTTATTCCTTTAGGAGCAATAGTTGATTTTTGTTTTTTAATAAAATTCACATCATTTTTATATCTATTTTTTAAAGTTTCAAGATGTTCATTTCTTGCTTTTTCATTATATTCTTTTTGTAATCTTAATCGCTCATCTAAAATATTTTTTGATGATGTTGTTTCATTAGAATGAATTTTCTTAGTATTTTCTAATTGAGAATTTGAAATAGCTTTAATATTTTCTATTTCTTTCATACGAATTTCTTTTAATTTTGAACCGTTCTTTTTTATACTAAAATCATTTATAAAAGAAATCTTACTTTCCTTCATATTATTTAATGAATTGATATGTTTCACTTCTTGTAAAGCAATACTTTTTATTGCTTCCATTTGAAGTTTTTTATTGTTTTCAATTATTTCATTTCTTACATTTTTGGAAATACTTCTTTCTTTAGCTAACCATTGTTTTGAGTATTTCTCATTTCCTTTTATTTCTTTTAATGATTCTTGATGAGCTTTATTTCTATACATTTTTCTTAGCTCATTTAATGAGCTTTCAGAATGAAGTTCTCCTTTGAACTTATTGGCAAGACTTTCTCTATCCTTGGTAGATAATATTTCTTGTCTCATAATTTCAGAATTAAATAGATTATTTCTATTTTTTATTTCTGAATTTAATCTATTTATTTCTAACTGATTGTTATCTTCTATAGCTTTTGCTCTTTTAGATTCTAAGCTTAGTATGTCTTTTTCTCTTTTATCTAATAAATCATCTAATTGTTTATTAAAAAATCCTTCCTTTTTACTTTGAAGATTACGAAGTTTATCACTATATTTTGTAATATTGCCTATTTTTTTTTCAATTTCTAATTGTTCTTGTGTTAATTTATTGATATTTTTTTGATGGATTTCTCTAAATTTTTCTGTGTTTTCGGTTATATATACATTTTCAAGTATATTTTTTCTTGCATTGTCAAAATATCTATTAGAATCTTTATTCTTTTTGAAAAATTCTTGATTGATTTCATTTTCAATTATGCTTTTTATTTTAGATGAAGCTTTCTCTCTATCTTTAATATTTAAAGATTGTGTTTTTCTTAATTCACTACGCATTCTTGATGCTAAGATTTCAGTATTTTTAATTTGCTCATCTTGAAGATTTTTTATCATAATTGAACGATCTTTAAATTCTGCACTCAAATCTCTAGTTGGAATATCTACATCAATAGCAACGCCCCTTTTGTCAAAAAGTTTATTTGTTTTTTCAATCTCATTTTTATATTTATTTTCTACTCTTTTGAAATTTTCTTCATAATTAGCAAGCACACCATTTCTTTTATTTTTTAATTCTGTTTGTTGATTTAATAATGCAACTTTTTCTTTTTCTAGGTTACTTAATTCTTTATCATAAATAGAATCTCTAGTGTTTTGCATCTTTTCATAAGCAAATTCAACTTTTTTTATTTCATCAACTTCTTTTTTTGCAATATTTGTAATAGTATCTTCTGTTTCTTGATATAATTTTCTACGTTGTTTTGCTAAATCCTGTTCATTTGCAATTCCAATTTGCATACTTTTTTGAAATTCAGATTTAAAACTATTTATCATATCTTTATGAGTTTTTTCAGCATTTTTTAGATTTTTCTCTAAGTCTATTGCTAAACTTTCTTGGGCTTTTATTTGAGTATCAGTAAATCCACCAGGAATCATCAAACCTTTATTTGATTCTAACTGTTTTTGAATTAAACTTTGTTGAGCACTA
>JAHWHN010000059.1 GCA_019323235.1 Candidatus Woesearchaeota archaeon
ATTATAATAATAAATGATCTAAATTAAATTAAGATAATAAATCTGGTAATGATTTGATAAAAACATTAAACAAAAAAATCAAAGAATATGAGGTTGATAAAAATAAAAAAATTAAGAAAATTCAATTATATGAAGATGAAAACAATGATTTAATTAGTAAAATTGAAGAATATTCAGAAAAAAGTATATTTGATATTGAAGCAATTGAACTATTTGATAAATTAATTAAGACCGAAGATAATTATAATGAGATCAAAACATTTAGAAAAGATAGGTCTTTAGAAGAAGACATAAATTCATATACTGAAACCAAACATGTTCTAAAAGAAGTGTTTAAAGATTATACTTCAAGACAAAGAAGTAAAATACTATCTGAATTTGAAATAGAAGTTAATAAAATTAGTCACCTTAACTTTGAATTATCGCAACATTGGGATGAAATATCCAATTGTAACGATATTATTAAATCCATCCTAGATTCTTGTAAGAAGGTCTCTTATAAAGAGAAATTCGATTTAGAAGATTTGATTGATGACTATGAACAGATTTCTAAAGATATTGAGAATAACATAGAAAATGGTAAACTAAAATTCAAAGATAATGAAGAATTTTTAGAAAAAAGTAAGACAGAATTAAACGAATATAACATGAAAAACAATAACTTGATTGTTGATTTAAGTAAAAGAAAAGAAAAGAAATCTTTTAGAAAAATAGATTCTGAAGAATTTAAAAATATTGTTTACAAGATGTATGATTCTATTGACTCAATCAAGAGTAGAACTGATATCTATAAAGAAGATACTGAGCTTATTAACCATTCTTTTTATTCTGAATTAAACTCAATCATTTCTACTTTTGAAGATTATATTATTTCTGAAGTTGATATAATGATAGAAGATATGAACAAAGAAAATGATAAACTTATAAAAAATCCTGATTTAAAAACACTTCAAGGAATTAAAACTCTTAAATCATTTAACCAAAGCTATAGAAAAGTTGAGACTTCTTTTGATGAGATTAAAAGAAGATTCAAGAAAGAAAAGACTGAAAATTATATAAATGAAAAAATAAA
Source organism: Candidatus Woesearchaeota archaeon (assembly GCA_019323235.1). Classification (GTDB taxonomy): domain Archaea; phylum Nanobdellota; class Nanobdellia; order Woesearchaeales; family JABIAG01; genus JAHWHN01. The sequence continues at coordinate 1,073 of JAHWHN010000059.1, forward strand.
TAAAATAAAAAACACAATAAGTAATAATAGAAATATTATCTCCGAGTATAATAAATTTAAGGATGAAAAAGAAGAATATCTTAAATCAATAGATGAGGGGTATAAAAGAATTTATAGTTCTAAAGTAAATAATGATTTAATTAATTGTATTGAGAATATAAATTGGTATGTTAATGAATTTAATAGTTATCTAATTAAACAAAATGAAGAATCTTCTTTGACCAAAGATGATGGTCTGAGAGATAATTTAATTAAATTAAATGAATCACGAACAAAAGCAAGAACATTTGTGCGTGGATTAAAAGATGTCTATCAAACTAAACTTAAAAACGAAATAGATAGATTAAACTCAGAATATACATCTACAAAAGAAAATGCTAAATGGTATTCCATCATCACTCCAAAATTGATTTCTATTAAGAAAATGATTAAAGAATATAATACTATTCAAGATAAACTTTCTCCTAGAAAAGATTAATCATTACGAAAAATTTTCGGTGAAAAAAGGGAGCAGTAATTGGCATGGCTTTATATGAAGGGTTAATTAATTTAAAAGAAGCAATAGAAAGTTTAAAGAAATAATTAATTATAACTCAAAACCTTCTTTCTTTAAATCTTCAACTATGAAATAATGTTCTATATCAGAAAGGCCATTTTTATTTAATTCTTCTTTAAATGATTCCAAATCATTTAGATCTTTAAATATGCACTCAGCAAAGAAGTCATAGTCATTAATTAAAGAATGTAAGTTGTTAATAGAAGAATGATTCATTAAAAAATCTTTCATTTGTTTTTTATCTTTTGAACGTAATACAAAATTAACTTTTAATCCATAACCTAATTTTGTGAAATCTACTAAAGAAGTATGCTTTTTAATAACATTATTTTCCAATCTTCTTAATATGTCAAAAACAGTTGTTTTAGGAATTTTTGTTTCCTCACTAATCTTTGTCAAATTTTTTCTGGAGTCTTCCCTTATTTTTTGTAAAATTAATTTCTCTCTTTCCAATTTTTTCACCATAATATATTAAATAATCCTTTGTTTATAACCTTTAGGATAAGTTTTTCGAATATATTTCTTCTTCATCAAAAAATTGCATTGCTGAAAAATATTTTTCCTTCATCAATTCTCTTGCTTTAGGCATTTCTAATTTATTCCAACCCCTATATAATTTTCCAGCAACCCATTTTTTTGCTTTTTCAATTGATGTTTTCTTACATCTTAAATCATAAAACTCGTATACTCTTGAGATGTGGTCCATGGCATCTGCACAAGCAATTATTTTTTCTTCCATAGTATTTCTTACACTATTTTTACTACCTCTATGATTTAATATACAATCACAAACCAAATCTATTTTATCTTTAGGAATGTTAAATTGTTCTAAAAATGATCTTGCAAATTTTGAACCTTCTATTTCATGAACTGAATGGTCTTTAGTTAAAATATAATGAATGTCGTGAAGATAAGCTGCTAATTGAACAACAAATGAATCAGCCTTATAATAATCCGATAAATTTTTTGCATGTTTCACTACATTTAAGACATGTTTATTAAAAACATCCATATCTCCAAAAACAACACTACTTTTTTTGACATAATCATGCACTTCCCCAATTATTTCTTTTTCTTCCATAGTAAAATATAATGAATTAATGTTTAAAAAAGTTAATAAATAAAAACCGGATTTATTCCGGTATTAATCTGATGCTATTAAAGATACACCAATTAATGCAAGTAATAAAGATCCTATCCAAAAATAACTACCCATCCACATCAATATTACAAATTGTCTTCCCATTGCTGGTAAAACAAAAGATAAGATAGCCATTAAGATAAAAATCAAACCGTTTCCTGATTTACTCATTTTTTAATACCTCCATTTTTAATTAATAGAAGTAATTTAAAAAGAGTTATTGCGGTTTTTTCGAAAAATTTTCGGAAAATAAAAATTAAATAAAAATATCGTTTGTCATAAACTCTTCTTTCTTTAAGTCCTCAATTATGAAGAATGATTTTTTATCTTGAATTTTAAACTTTTGTTCTAAAGAATCTAGAAAATTTTCCATATCCATCATTTGTTTAAATATTCCTTCAATCATAAAATCATATCCATTATTTATTCTTGATACTGAGTTTACATTTTCATTCTTAATTAAGTGTTCTCTCAAAGCTTCTTTATCCGAAGAATCAACTTTTAGAGCAATATTAGCCCTGGTGGTATAACCAAGCTCTTCGAAATTTAGTAATGAAGTAAATTTCTTTACTACATTATTTTCTTTATGAGCTTTTATTCTATCAAATATTGTTGTTACTGGGATGGATGTTTTTCTACTTAAGTTGGTCATTGGCATTCTTGCATCTGTTCGTAGTTGTGCGATAATTTTTAGGTCTTTTTTGTCCATTTTTGGCATCTCCGTAATATTTTACGAGAAATTTTCAATTTCCCGAATATATTACATAATAGTCGAATGAAAGATATATCACTTTACCAATTATAATTATTATTATTAAAAAAGTAATTACTTTTAGAAAAGTATTTAAATGACAAAGAATTCCTCATATAGATGAATAGAAAAGTAAATTTAGTTGGTAAAAATACACTTACTGTAAGTCTACCTAACAAATGGGCAAAAAGATTAGATATTAAAAAAGGTGATGAATTAAAAGCAATTGAAGAAAATAATTGTTTAATTTTGAGTACTGAAGAAGTTAATAGAATTAAAAAAGCAGATATTTATGTTAAAAAACCAAAAAGATTAGTTACAAGATCATTATTTAATTTATATAGAAAGGGCGTTGATGAGATAAAGATTAAATTTGATGAAGCTGAGGTAATAAAAGATATCCAGAAAAGCATGAGTTTACTTATGGGATTTGAAATTTCTGATCAAGGAAAGAATTTTATTACATTAAAGAGTGTAATGAAAATTGATTCTGAAGAATTTAATAATACTTTTAGAAGATTATTTCTAGTTACAAAATCTTTGGCAGAAGATTCTTATGAAGCTATTAAAAATAAAAGATATGAAGAATTAGATGGAATTTCAGAGTTAGAAGCTATTCAAAATAGGTATTATATGTTCTGTTGCAGAGTAATAAATGTTAAAGATAAAGCAATGTTTGAATTCCCAACATTAATGTATTTATTAACTCAAAGATTAGAAGATATAGCAGATGATTACAAATATATTTGTAGATATATTATTGAAGATAAGATTAATACAAAAATAAGTGAACCCGTTTTGAAATTATATAAGAGAATTAATGAAAAATTTAATTTGTTATATGAATTGTATTACAAATATGATATTGAACATGCTAAGAAGATAGCTTTACATAAAAATGAATTAATAAAAGAGGGTTTAGAACTATTAGAAAAAGTTCCTAAGAAGGAAATAAGAATTGTTCATATATTAAATAATTTAACTGTTAAAATATTTGAGGCTTCATCACCAATTATTGGGATGAACGTTGAGAAGTAGTTATTTTTCTAGTGCTTTATCAATAAGATCTTTAATTCTTTTATATTCCCTTATATCCCTAATATCAGTTATTATCTCATAAGGATTATCTCTTGGTTTGCTAAGATTTAATTCAGGATAAGAGTGCCCTGTCATCAATTCCAACACTCTAGCATAAATATCTTCATACACTTCTAAAGGAGTATTATAACGTTTGGAAGGGTCTACTTGAAGACATCCCTTAATTATATCAGGAATCTCTTTTAAAGAATCTTTAAGGAAACTCTTTTTTTCCAAACACGACTCAATCTTATCAATGTAGTATTGAGGCATTCCATTCTCAAACTCCTTTTTATACCAATCATTTATTTCCGATCTAATTATGCTCTTATTTTTACTTAAACTAAACTCCTCTTTTAATGCCTCAGGAGGTTCAAATAAATATTCACCTGTCAAAATCTCATAAAAAATTAAACCAAAAGACCAAATATCATAATTAAAATTAACTTCAGAGTTTCCTGCCTCAGGAGGTGCATATAATCGATTACCAACAAATCCTTCTTCAACCCCAGAATATGTTGAAACCCCAAAATCTATCAATTTAACAGTCCCCTCATTATCAACCAAAACATTTTCTGGTTTTAAATCACGATGAATTAAATTATATTTATTTAATTCAATTAACCCCCTTAAGATTTGCATTGGATAATTCAAGTTTTTAACTACTTTTTGATATTCAAGAGGTAAATTTGCAATATCCATCCAATAGTACCTACCAAGTACCTCAGTACCTCTGCTTTTGATTAATTCGGATAAAGTTATTCCATCAACAAATTCTTCTAATATTGCAGATTTTTTATTTCCACCACTTATGACAAGACCATCCTTTTCATGAAAAAATGAGATAATTTTTGCAACATGAAATATATGTTTATTTAATAATTTACTATAACACTCAACTTCCTTCAATGCATCAGTAGTATCGCAAATCTTTAGAGCAAAATACCCAAGTTGATCATTTCTAACTTTATAGGTTTGACCATAAGAACCAGCACCTAATTTCTGAATTACTTCATAACCGGGGATTTTTAATGATTCGCAATCAATTATATCTTTTATGGATTTGAAATTATTAGAATAAACTCTTTTTTTAATACTTTTAATTAAATTTGGATTATATTCTTTATTTTTTGAAAAATCACCCATATAATTATTTAAGTCGCTAAAATAATTTTCAGAACTCAAATTTTTTTTCTTTATTAAATCAGACAAAGTCACTATATCTAAAACAATTTTATCATGATTATTTACTTTATTTCTTGATATTAAAGATAATAATGCATTCATTTCATAAGAAGATTTTACATAATTTAAGAAAAGATATCTCAAATCAAAAAGAAATTTATCCAATTTCTTCTCATCATCAAAAACATAAGGAAAAATAATTCTATACAAAAAGTCATAAGCCATATTTGTTACTGAAAAATTTAAGTCTTTGATTAAATCACCCATATAATTAAAACAATTCTTAAATGAATCTATGCTATTTTGATTAAAACGTCTCATACAAGAAAGAAATAATAAATCACTTCTTTCATATTTTGATAAAGATTCTTTAAAGAAATCAAATAAATTATTTTCTTCAATAGTACTTCTTAAGAGTTCTACATCTTTCTCTCTATCACTCTCATCAGTATAATCACTATTTTTTAAGGATTCTTCAATTAAAGATTCTAAATCTTCATTCATTCTTTAGACCTCTATCCAAGATTGGTTTTAGAATATTATATTGTTCAGGAGTTAATTCATCCAATACTTTTTGGACTTCAGACATCCTATAATTGTTAAAATCTTTAATTACATCTACTGCATCCAAATATCGTTCATCAGGATTTATTTGTAGACATTTCTTAATTATTGAAGCATAAGTCTTATTTTCAATTTTATCTATTCTCTCTATGAAATAATCAGGGATTCCATTCTCAAATTGTTCATCATACAGTGCATTTATTTCTGGTCTAACCATTGTTTTATTTCTACTTGCAATAAATTCATCTTTTTTATCTTTTGGCTCAATTAAATAATTTCCAGTCAACATTTCATAAAAAATTAAACCAAAAGACCAAACATCATAATTAAATCTAGTTTCAATATTTCCTGCCTCAGGAGGTGCATATAATCTATTACCAGCAAACCCTTCTTTCAAACCAGAAGAAGATGAAACACCAAGATCAATTAATTTTATTGTCCCAGATTTATCTATCATTATATTAACTGGTTTTAAATCCTTATGAACTAAATTAAATTCATTTAATTCTTTTAAACCATTTAAAATTTGTAAAGCATAATTCTCAACATCAGATTTATTAATACCTTTAGAAAGAATTTCTTTTAAATTATATCCATCTATAAGTTCCTCAAGAATAGCAGATTGTTTTTCTCCACAATAAGAAACTAGATTTGTGTCCTCATGATAAAAATTAATGATTTTAACTACATTTTTTATTTTATCTTTATTATCAATTAAGAGTTCATACTTTCTTGCTTCATATAAAGCATTATCAGTACCACAAATTTTTAATGCATATCCTATGTTAAAATCTTTTGTTTTTATCTTAAATGTTTTACCAAATCCACCTTCACCCAATTTCTTAACAACTTCATGACCTTTAACTTCTAATGATAAACAATCAACAAAATCATTAAAACTTTTATATTTGCCATTCATGAAATGATTAAGAAGATCTTCTTTTTTAATGGGATAAGAAAATTTTCCATTATCACATCCAAAAATCTTGTAAAAATTATCCTCTAAGTTTAAAAAGAACTCATCTTTTCCAAAAAAACTAATTAATTTATAGATAAATTCAAAATCAAACTCGTCACCATAATTAAAAACGTTTTCTAATCTTCCCAGATACCCTATCCCTAAATTATAATCTTTAATTATATCTAACAATCTATCGGGATTTTTGAATCTTTCCGAAGGATGCATTACTTCATCAAATGAAATTTTAAGGTTATTATTTTCTTCTCCATTAGGAAAATATTTTTCTTTTAAAATACTATATTTTTTATAAGCTTCCGAATTATAATCTTGGAAATAATTTGAAGTGAACTTTGCAAATGATTTGTAAAAATTTTTAAGACCATAAATATTAATTCCTTGAGGATGGTCTTCAAAAAGAAAATCTAATTTTTGTATAAAATTTAAATTTTCATTTAAAGAATTAATAGTATAAGTCATATTTGTAAATAAGGGATTTATTACAGATAAAATCATACCATTATATTTATAATCCATATTAAAACGTTCTTTATCAATTGAGGGTAAAAAATCTGACAAATCAACTAAGGCCTCTTTTATCACATCACTAATACCATATTTTCTTAATTTCTGACTAAATGAAAAATTATTTTCTAATACATTATTAATTATTTCATTAAATAATTTATAATTTGATACGTCAACTTTACTTAAATCTATATTTTCTCTAAGAATATGTGCAAAAGTTGTCTGATTTAATGAACCGACTTCTTTTTCGACTTTAAGATCTAAACCTACTGAAAGAGAAACTCTATCTTTAATTAATCCATAATTTTTTTGTTTAATATCTGAAGAAAAGTTTTCTAAAACCGGCGGATTAGTTATAATATTAACAAACTTATCATGAGAATCTTCTGAATTCAAAGAACTTTTTAACATCTCATTTAAATTAAATTTACTAAAATATTCTTTAAATTTTTCATGAAATCTTTCAAGATTTTCAAAACTAAATTCTTCGGTTAAAGTTTCAGCTTTTAAAAAAGTTAAACAAACTTCTTTTTCTTTTAATGATATTTGAAAATTCTTGATTATTTCCTCTAATTTTTCCATTTAAAGCCTCAATGTAAAAAACATAGTTTTTACGGGAATTTAGAAGAAAATAAGCAGTTACTATTTATAAATTTTGTGTTTTTTTATCACTTTAAAGTAGTTACATCAATAATTTAATCCAAGCATTTTCTTAGCGCAATATATTTCTTTACTTAAGTTTAGTAAGTCATTTTGAGAATTATGTAGTCCTGCATCCAATATCATCGGACAATCTAAGTCTCTTAAATTCTTAAATTTGCTTAAATCATCACAATATACTAATTGAGATCTATTAACTTCAGCAGACCTAGAAGGATTGTAATACCTATCAGATAGTTGAACATGTTGTATTTTATCTTTAAATTCTTCAATCAATTCAGATAGATGTTCAATTTCATAAGTAAATGAATGTGATGTATTAATTACTATTTTGAAGTTTTTATGATGTTTGATTATATTTCTTATTTCTTTCAATGAAAAGTTTTTTTCTAATGGCATGTTCTCTAAGCAAATATTGAAATTATAACCATAGAATATTTCATAATTTGTTATTAAATTTGGATGGAATACCAAAGCTTTAGCATTTAATTTTTCATACCATTCATTTAATTTATCTAAAAGTTTATGAGTTTTTGAATCCATATGATAATGTAAAGGATTACCCAAATGGTCTAAGAAAGGAGCGTGGATTGAAACATAATATTGCTCTCTTAAAAACTTTAAATTGTCTTCAGAAAGTTCTTGCTCCATTTGACTAGGAGTTGCAAATACTATTTCAATTGCAGTTAGTTTTGTACCTCGAATTATAGATATGTTATCATCTAAATTTTCATACCAAGTATACAAACTTCCAGTTGAGATTCCCAATACTTTCGCCATAATACCATATAGAGTTTAAATTTAATAAATGTTACCTATTTTAGATATATATTACCATAATGTTTAGTGTAAATGTAATCATCATCAGTATTTGCGTTTTTCATCAAATCTTGCATATGGTCTAAATCTCCATCCATTTTATCTGCATAATATACTGCTAAAGCTTCTGGGATTGAAGGTGTCTTTGTTGAACCATATTCGCCCATATGTGTTAGAATAATATGTCTTATTTTTAATCTTAATTCTTCTTTTACATTAAGTTCTTCCATTGCCCTATTAACCATATCCAAACCTAACATTACATGACCAACCATCATACCTTCATCAGTTACTTTGATTGTTGTAGATATCTCAAATTCTTTTAACTTTCCAATGTCGTGAAATAAAGCTCCAATAAACATTAAATCTCTATTTAATTTAAAATGATTTTTATGTATAAAATCACAAGTTTTTACTATATTTAATGTGTGTTCTAATAATCCACCAATCCAAGCATGATGAATATACATAGCTGCCGGCCATACTTTAAATTTACTAACAAAACTTTCATTTTTGAAAAAATAATTTGCTAGTTTTTTTAGTTCTTCATCTTGTATGCTATCTATATAATGATTTAATTGTTCTAACATTTGAGGAATTGACTTTTCAGTTTTTCTAATGAATTCTTTAGCATCATATTCTTCCTCTTTAATAACATGAATTTCATAATCATTGTTTGAAGAAATTTCTAAACGTTCATTCCATTCATTCATTTTTCCTTGGACATAAACAACATCACCATCTTTAATAGAATCATAAATACTTTGAACTAAAGGCTCGTTATTAGGACCCCAAAATTTATACATAATTTCTCCAGAAGAATCAGCTAATCTTAATTCAAATTTAAAACCATTCTTATATTGTTCAACTGGCTTTTTGAATTTAACTACAAAAATATCATCAACAATATCATTTAGCTTTAGATTTTTGATTAACGTTTTTTTGTCTATCATTTTACATATCCTCTAATCTTTTAATTCTATCATGTATTGGTGGGTGTGTTGAAAATAAACCTGCTACGAAAGAATGTTTTTTTCGGAATGGAGTTGATATAAATAAGTGAGCTGTTGCTTTGTTTGCATGATCCACTAATGGATCTGGGTCTTTTGATATTTTTTTTAATGCGTCTGCTAAACCTTGAGGATATCTAGTTAAATGAGCTCCAGAAGCATCAGCCATATATTCTCTTTTTCTACTAATTGATAATTTGATTAATTGACCAACTATTGGAGTTAAAATTGCTAAAACCAATCCTACTACAATTAATAATATTGTTAATTGATTGTTATTTCTATCTCTACCTCTCATACCGCCCCATAAGAAACTTCTTAATAAAAAATCACTTAGTAAAGTAACAATACCTACTAGAACAGCAGTTAACATCATAAATCTAATATCATAATTTTTGATATGAGACATCTCATGAGCTATTACACCCTCTAGTTCTTGTCTGTTTAATTTATTTAACAAACCTGTTGTTACAGTTATAGAAGAATTTTCTGGGTCTCTTCCTGTTGCAAATGCATTCAATGCAGAATCATCAATCACATAAGCTTTTGGAGTAGGTAATCCTGCAGCAATTGCTAATCCTTCTACAGTATGGTAAAGATAAGGAAATTCTTTTTTTGTTACTGGACGTGCACCAGTCATCTTCAGAATCATTTTTGATCCAGAATAATACATTACCAAAGTATAAAATATTGCAAAAATAATAGTTATTGCTATACCAAAGTATAAATTACCATAGATTAAACCAAATACAGATCCCAATAAAGCAGCTAGAAAAATAAAAAATAAAATAAGAAAATAAGATTTTATTTTATTATTTCTAACCTCATCTGATGCAATTCTCATATTTAAAACTCAACTTTTACGTTTTTCCGTTCTTCTTTTGGTGTTTCAAATAATTTTTCTTCACTGAATTTTAGAATTCCAGCAAATACATTGTTTGGGAACTTTTGTATTTTTGTATTAAATAAAGTTACCATATCATTATAATGTTGCCTTGAATAACTAATTTTATTTTCAGTTCCAGTTATTTCTTCTTGTAATTGTAAGAAGTTCTCATTTGCTTTTAACTGAGGATAATTTTCAGAGACTGCAAATAATGATTTTAGTGCATCTGTTAATTGACCAGAAGCTTTTGACTTTCCTTCAATTGAAGATGTTTTCATTATTGAAGCTCTAGCTTTTGTAATATTTTCTAGAACTTCTCTTTCATGCTTCATATATCCCTTAACTGTACTAATTAAGTTAGGAATTAAATCATTTCTTCTTTTTAATTGAACATCTATTTGTGCATAAGAATTTTTAACTTGATTTTTTAATCTAATCAAACTATTGTATAAAAATACCACAAATAATGCTAAAACTACTACTATTGTTATTATTAATGTTGATGTTTGCATATTTTCACACTCCCTTTTTAGAAATATAGAGAATTAGTATAAAAAGATTTTGAATTATACTCCGAAATAAATCTCTTTTGCCTTCTCAAAGGCTGCGTTCATTGCTTCTTCAATAAGTTTATTTATTAAATTAACAGATTCTGTTTTTATTTCTAATGTTTTTTCATCCATGTATTGTTTTTTGTTTACTTCCAATTGAATCACATGAATGTCTTCAGAAGGATTTGAGTATTTTTGAGTATTATATCCTCCTTTATATGGTTTATTTTTTACAACACTCATAGAATTTAAATTAGCCAATTCCCCTAGTTTAATACAAAAAGCATTAATTATTTCCGGATGTGCTGAATTATCATTCAAAGTACCCACAACAAAATCCGCCCTTTCCTGACCTTCATCAGGTGTGTTTTCAGGGCCAATTGAATAAAGTGAATGTCCATCTAGCATTAAAGCAAAAGAATTTTCTCTTTTTAGCATTTCTAATGTGTTACTAATTAATTTATGATATTCTTCATAGATTTTGTATATTTCTTCTTCATCTTCTTTAGAATACTCTTCTTTAAGTAATGCTTCCCCCATTACTTTTAAAGGGTGAATTGGATCCGTTTTTAAATGAATGGGTTGTGAGTAATCAACAACTCTGTTTCTACTTAAATTTATAAAATCACTAGTTAAATTAAATGATATATTAAATGAGTTTAAGTTTTTATATAATTTAGTTGTGTAATGATCTATATTTCTTGTCAAATTAAAATTAGGATTCAATTTATCTAAAAATTTAATCGGAAAAAACTCACCACCATGTGGAATTGATACTAAATATGTCTTTTTATCTGAGATAATAGTAATTGGTTCTACTTCTTTAACTTCCTCATTTAATACATTAACGCACTTCATTTAATTTTATACTTTAACAAAATTTATATATTTTATGAAAATAATAAGTATTTATGAAAATTGACGTAGTAGCAGATGAACTTGATAGAGAAGGTAAATTACTTCTTGAAGAAATTGAAAAAAGTGGGAATGAGGGAGAATATGTACATGCTAACGACATTTCTTACTTTATTAAAGAAGAAGGAATTGAATTATATAATAAAAATGAAAAGTATAAAATTCCCGATATTTTGATTGCCAGAAGCGGTTTTACTAGAGAAATGGGAAAATCTGGAAGAGTTTTCATTTTAACTTTAGAAAACTTAGGAACTAAAATTATTGATAATGTGAATTCAATATTAAGAGCTCAAGAAAAAACTATTACTGCTGCAACTTTAATTTCAAAAAAAATTCCATATCCTTATACTATTAATTTAAAATCTAAGAAATTACTTAAAAAAATTGATTTTTCTCCAATTGTTGCGAAACCAGAAGGTGGAAGAAGAGGTCAGGGAGTCTATAAAGTAGATAGTACTTCTGAGATTGAAGATTTTGATTCTATATTACTTCAAGAATTTATTCCAAGTAATGGAAGAGATTTTAGAGTATTTTGTGTTGGAGATAAATGTTTGGGAGCTATTTCAAGAACATCCCAAAAAAAGGATGAATGGAGAAGTAATGTTGCCCTTGGTGGAAAACCAGAAGTTGTTAAATTAAAACCTGAAATGAAAAAACTTGCATTAAAAGCAAAAAAAGCAATGGGACTAGATATTGCAGGAGTTGATTTAATTGAGAATAATTCTTCATACTCAGTTCTAGAAGTCAATAGATCTCCACAATTTGGAGGATTTATGGAGGCAACTGGAGTTAATGTAGCAAAAGAAATTATTGACTTCGTACTTCGTCAATAGTTTTATCTTGTCCAAACAGTAAGAACTTATCTGGAATTATCTTTGGTCTTTCTAATCTTAATTTTTTGATTAATTCAACATCTTCAATTCCAATCTTTCCATAATATAGGTCTTTTAATTTTCCACCTTTGCCAATATAATTTTTGACTCTATAATATCCACGTAAATAAACTACGTCCTTTGTAAAACCACCAGCTAATTCAGTATCTGACAAGCCTCTTTTAGCTCTAAGTGATAATTGGAATGCTTTTTTCTTATCAAAAAACTTATTTAATTTTTTGAATGTTTTATAAAAACCAAATTCTTGAGCATAATTTACTGCTAGAACTCTTCCTGCATAATTTCTAAGAAATGATTGTCCTAATAAATTAAATCTTTCTTCATTGTAAGCAGCCAGACCTTCTTCTGTTTCTAAATAGTTTGCAAAACCATTTGCAAAAATACTTAACTTATGTTGCTTACCATTTTCATATCTAAAAGCATGTGTACCTATTTCATGAACAATTAATCTATTAATGAATAATTCACTAAATCTAGATTTTTTCTTAAGAGAAATCTTTTTTTGACTTGCTTCAAGATTACAACTAGAAACAATATCTTCTTTAATTATTTTATAATTTAAATTAAATTCTTTTAAATTCTTTTTTAATGCAAAAACAACATCTTTGGAAAGAATCTTTTTTTCTGGTTCCTTAACATATTTTTGATTCAAAATTTCATGAGCTTTGTCAACTAAAATCTTATTAGGCAAGCCATATAGTTTAATACTCCTTTCTGTAAAATCAAAACAACCAACAGAATTAATTAAATCAATCTTTCTAATTATGTCTTCTTGTTTTTCAATCATAAAAGTATCCAATATACTTTTTTCATCTAAATTAACACTAGATACCTTTCTTCTTAGTTCCAATAAATTTACATTTGGAATTTCATATTTCAAAACAGGATTTTTAATTGAATTATTAAGAAACTTTCTCTTAGCAGCGTTAATATTTGTAGGGTTTATTGACGAGAATGTTAAATTTTTTGAAGCTTCATTAAAAATCTTGTCAGCCTCTAAAATATCTTTTCTTATTCTCATGATTACATTTTGAACATAGTAATATAAAAATGTTTTTAAATATAAAATTTATACTAACGGTATGGAAAAATTCAAAAAATTAAATTTTGGTACTGCAGGGGTTCCAATTACTAGTCCATCTCGAAATTTAATAGAAGGTATTCCTCATGTTAAAAGGTTAGGATTAGATTCTTTGGAACTAGAATTTGTTCAACAAGTTTATGTTAAAACTGAACAAACAAAAGAAATTAAAAAAATTAGTGAAGATAATGAAGTTTATTTAACTTGCCATGGCCAATATTATATTAATTTGAATTCCAAGGAACCTGAAAAGTTAGTAGCATCTCAAAAAAGAATTTATCAAGCAGCAAAAATTGCAGATATGTGTGGAGCTAAGTTCTTAACTTTCCATGCTGGCTTTTATTTAGGTCAAGATAAAGAAGAAGTTTATAAAAAAATAAGAGATGCTTTAGAAGAGGTTAAAGAAAAATTAGATTCTGAAGATTG
>JAHWHN010000060.1 GCA_019323235.1 Candidatus Woesearchaeota archaeon
AAATTATGAAAGAAATTGCTAAGGAAATTCTTTGTTTTACTTTAGCTTGCGGTTCTGTTGGAGGAGTTTATGAAACTTTAAGAAACGCATCTGTAGATCAATTTAAAGATAATAAACAAGTAATGGTTTATGGAAATCCTAATGCGAATTCTCAAACTGAAGGAATTGAATTAAAATTATTTGGAAATGAATTTTATCCTTTTGGAGTTAATGAAACATATACTGATGTTCCAATTGCAACAAAATGTGATGAACATGGTTATCCAATAGAATTTTCTAAATTAGCAAAATTAACAGGAAAAGTTTCTATTGATCCAAAATATGGAAGAGCTTTGGAAACAGAAGATGGAGATAAATATGTTTTAACATCTAGTCATGATTCACATTTTCTAAAAAAATTAGATTGAGGTTAATAAATGAATTTGGAAGAAGAAATTAGGAAGGAAGAAAATTACATTATTGCTAAGGTTAGTGATTATGTTCCAGAAGTAGTAGAATCTACACATCCAAGATTTGTTGTGGGAACTAAGTTTGATTTTGGTTTTTTTCATTCTGCTTTATTTAATGATAATTATTCAGTTTTATTACAATCAAATAATTCAAATAGTAATTATACTATTGTAGAAAGATTTGATCCTTCAGATAAAGATGAAGCGGCGGAAGCAGAAATTGTTAAGATGAGTAATAATAATGAAGCAGTTTATGGTAAAGTTAAAGAAACTAACATGGATTATATAGATGGTTGGTGGATTAATAGAAAAGATTTAGCAAATAATTTAGATTCAAATGCAGGTTCTTATTTATTTAAAGTAAAACCTAAGAAAATAATGGGATTTGATCCAGATAAGCTTATTATCTTATAATTTTATTTTAATTATTAAATATCTAATAAAATCCCGAAAGATTTATAAATAAAACCCATTATATAACAAATTAATCGTTCTAAAGAGGGGTTTAGATGGAAGACAATAAACTTAAGACAGGTACAACAACTGTAGGAATCAAATTCAAGGATGGAATCATTCTAGCCGCTGATAGAAGAGCAACTGCAGGAAATTATATAGTAGACAAAAGCTGTGAGAAAGTATTCAATATTACTGAAGATTTAGCTTTAACAATGGCTGGGGCTGTTTCAGATGCTCAATTATTAGTTAAATTAATCAAAGCAGAATTACAATTGAGATTTTTAAAAACAAATAGAAAACCAACTGTAAAAGAAGCTGCAAATTTATTATCATCAATGATTTATCAAAACGCTAGAAGTTATTTTTCAGGCGGAACTCACTTTTTATTAGGAGGAAGAGATAATTCAGGTTACCACTTATATGATCTTTTCGTAGATGGTTCAATCATCGAAATAAAAGATTTTGTAAGTTCTGGTTCAGGTAGTGTTATTGCTTGGGGTGTTTTAGAAACAAGTTACACTGAAGGAATGGATTTAGAAGGAGCTAAAGTTTTAGCTATGAAATCTATTAACGCTGCTTTACAAAGAGACTCCGCTTCTGGTGGAGGATTAACTTTATTCACAATAACAAAAGATGGAGCTAAGAAAGTTATAGACAAATTATCATCAGTTAATGTGAGTGAGTAAAAAAATAATTTTATATTCAACGAAAATTTTTTTTCGTTTATTTTAGTTTTAAAATGGTAGATATCTTAAAAGAAATATTAAAGGAAATGCCCGATGCTGATAGATTAATCTCTGATGCAGCGTACGAAGGGGCAAACATTGTGTTGTATACTAAAGATAAAAGTTTTTTTATCGATAATAATGACGTTATTAAAAATCTAGTAAATACTTTCAAAAAAAGAATTGAGTTAAGATTTGATCCTTCCGGAACTCTGGAAATGGAAAAAGCTCAAAAAATTATTGAAGAATTACTTCCTGATGAATCTAAAGCAGATTTAATTACATTTGATCCTCAAAGGTCTCAAGTAATTATTGAAACAGAAAAACCTGGTGTCGCAATAGGTAAAAAAGCTTCAATTTTACATGACATTAAAGAAAAAACTCTTTGGGTTCCATTAATCAAAAGAACTCCAACAATTAGATCAAAATTAATTGAAGAAGTAAGAGGAGTATTATATCAAAATTCAGATTATAGAAGAAAATTCTTACATTCATTAGGACAAAGAATTTATGGAAATTGGCAAAAAGGAAAAAGAGAAGAGTGGGTAAGAGTAACTCAACTTGGAGCAGGTAGACAAGTTGGAAGAAGTTGTATTCTACTACAAACTCCTGAGTCAAGTGTATTATTAGATTGTGGTATTGATCCAGCTTCTAATGATGATAGTCAATTCCCTTATTTAGATGCTCCAGAATTTGATATTGGGAAAATAGATGCAATTATTATTTCTCATGCACATCTAGATCATATTGGTTTATTACCAACATTATTCAAAATGGGTTACAGAGGACCAGTATATTGTACACCTCCAACAAGAGATGTAATGATTTTATCTTTATTAGATACTATTAAAATTATGCAATATGATAGAAAACCTTCTTTATTCGAAATAGATGATGTTAGAGAGATGGTAAAACATACTGTAACTTTAGGTTATGAAGAAGTAACTGATATTACTCCAGATGTAAGAATTACATTATATAACTCTGGCCATATTCTTGGTGGTTCAATGGTTCATATGCATATTGGAAATGGTTTACATAATTTCTTGTATACTGCAGATATGAAATATGGAAAAACTCAATTATTAGATCCAGCAGTAACTAAATTTCCAAGATTAGAATCAATGATGATAGAATCTACTTATGGTGGAAAAGATAATGTTCTTCCATCAAGAGAAGAATCAGAAGAAGAATTGGGAAGATATATTGCTGAAACAATTAATGGTGGTGGAAAAGTTTTAATTCCTGTACTAGGTGTTGGAAGAGCACAAGAAGCAATGTTAATTGTTCACAAATTAATTGCTGATGGTCAAATTCCAGAAATTCCTGTTTTTATTGATGGAATGGTTTGGGATATAACAGCCATTCATACAGCATATCCTGAATACATGTCAAAATCTGTTCGACAATCTATATTTCAAAAAGGAGAAAGTCCTTTCTTATCACCAATATTCAAACAAGTAGCAAGTCCAAAAGAAAGAAAAAAAGTATTAGAAGAAACTGGACCTTGTGTAATTATGGCAACATCTGGTATGTTAATCGGAGGGCCATCTGTTGAATATTTAAGAGAGTTAATGGACAATCCAAAAAACACATTATGTTTTGTATGTTATCAAGCTGAAGGTTCTTTAGGAAAAAGAATCCAACGTGGTGAAAAAGAAATTTCTTTTGCAATGGGTGGAAATAAACACGAAGTTAACCCATTAAAAATGAGAGTTGAAACATTAGAAGGATTTACTGGTCACTCTGGAAGAAATCAGTTAATGAATTTCGTAAAAAGATGTAATCCTCAACCAAGAAAAATCATAATTAACCACGGAGAAAAAACTAGATGTCTAGATTTAGCTAGTTCAATTCATAAACAATGTAGAATTGAAACAGTAACTCCTAAAAACTTGGAAAGTGTAAGATTAAGATAAAATCTTAATCAATTCTTTTTTTTTCAAAAAGTTTATACAGCATCATTACGCTTTGCTTCATTCTGAGCATAAACTTTTTTTCAAAAAGTTTATATATTCTATTCTAAATAATTTAGTTATGTCTTGGTTTAAAAAGAATCTATCAAAAATTGCATTAGCATTATCGATTGCTTCTTCACTAGTTTCTTGCGTTAATAAAGAAATTAAACATTTTGAACAAATAAACGAAGAATCTAAAGATAATTTAAAATTATCAAAAATCTATATTCTAAAAGAAGAAGAGAAAATTTCAAAAAGATTATTCTTACAGTTAAAAGTTTCTCAAAATTATGAACTTAAAGGAGATGAGTTAGCAAAAGAAGGTTCTTTTAGAGAAGCTATGATAAATTATCAACATTCTTTTAAAAAAAATCAACAAGCATTAGATGATTTAGAATTATTAAAAATAGAATTTAATAAAGCTAAAATAGATAATCAAGAAGAAAAAAATAAAATAATAGATCTTGAAAGAAATCTAAAAGAAAGAAAAACTCAAATTTATTTAAAATATAAAAAAGCAAAAGATCAAAGCACTAATCAAATGTCTGATGTAGGTAGTTTATCAATTTCAGATAAAGGTGTAGATTTCATAAAAGGTTATGAAAAATTTAGAGCTGAAGCTTATCAATGTGAAGCGGGAAAGTGGACAATTGGTTTTGGTCATACTGATGGAGTTAAATTTGGTGATAAAACTGATATTACTAAAGCAACAAGAATTTTTAAAGAAGATTTGAAGGTTTATGAAGCGGCAGTAAAAAAATATGTTAAAGTAAAATTATCTCAGAATCAATATGATGCATTAGTTTCTTTATGTTTTAACATCGGTGAAACATTATTTAGAAAAAGTGATCTAGTCAAAGATTTAAACAATGGTTTGTATGACAAAGTTCCTTCAAGAATGAAGGAATGGATTAAAGTAAGAAATCCTAGAACAAAAGAACTAGAAAAGTCTAATGGTTTAATTAATAGAAGAAATGATGAAGTAGACATTTGGCTATATCAAAGATATAATATTAAAAGCAAATTCTAAAAACAATTAAATAAAAAATTAAAGATGTAATAATTCTTTAACTCTTTCTTTGTTAAATCCAACTATATACTCATTGCCAATTTGAATTACTGGAACACCCATTTGGCCGGATTTATCAATCATCTCATTTCTAGCTTTAACATCTGCTGCAACATCTATATCTTCAAATTCAACCTTATTTTCTTTCAAAAAATCTTTAGCCATATGACAATATGGGCATGTAGGTGTTGAATAAACTTTAACTTTCATAGTTGGTACCCCCATTTAATACAATGGTATTGTTTTCTACATTTATAAATGTTGTTTATATATGTTAAATAATTAATTTAAATGCTAAAAATATTGGATTTTTAAATAATAAATTTTATAAATGGGTACTTTTGCTGAATAATTATATTATAATTACGTGGGGTGTAATTGGGGAAATTTTAATTTGAAATCAGATAAAAATTCTATTTAAATTACATCTAGAGGTTAAAAAATGAGTGAAAAAAAATATGTATATTCCTTTAAAGAAGGAAAGAAAGAAATGAAAGAGTTGTTAGGTGGAAAAGGAGCAAATTTAGCTGAAATGAGTACATTGGGTGTACCAGTACCACCAGGATTTACAGTAACTACTGAATCTTGTGATGTTTATGCTAAAAATGGCAAAAAAATGCCACAAGAAATGATTGACCAAATAACTGTAAAATTAGAAGAATTAGAAAATGATATGGGTAAAAAATTAGGGGCTGTTGAAGATCCTTTATTAGTTTCAGTAAGATCTGGGGCTGCAGTTTCAATGCCTGGTATGATGGATACTGTATTGAACTTAGGTTTAAATGATGAATCAGTTGTAGGTATGGCAAATAAAACAGGTAATGAAAGATTTGCTTGGGATTCTTATAGAAGATTTATTCAAATGTTTTGTAATGTAGTTATGGGTATGGAACACCATGATTTTGAACACGTTTTAGCAAAAATAAAAGAAACTAAAGGTGTTAAATATGATACTGACTTAGATGTAGAAGATTTAAAACGAGTTGTAGAAGGTTATAAAAAAGCTGTTCAAGATAAATTAGGAAAGTCTTTCCCACAAAATCCAAGAGAGCAATTAGATTTATCCATTCAAGCTGTATTTAATTCATGGGATAATGAAAGAGCAATTGTATATAGAAGATTAAACAACATCCATGGTTTATTAGGAACTGCTGTTAATGTTCAATCAATGGTATTTGGAAACATGGGAGATACTTCTGGAACTGGTGTTTGTTTCTCAAGAGATCCATCAACTGGTGAAAAATACTTCTATGGTGAATATTTAATGAATGCTCAAGGTGAGGATGTAGTAGCTGGAATTAGAACTCCAAATCCAATGTCACAATTAGAAGAGCAAGATCCAGAATTATATGGGGAATTAGTTGCAATTAAAGATAGATTAGAAAACCATTACAAAGATATGCAAGATATGGAATTTACAATTCAAGAAGGTAAATTATACATCTTACAAACAAGAAATGGTAAGAGAACCGCACAAGCTGCTGTAAAAATTGCTGTTGATTTAGTTGAAGAAGGATTATTAACTAAAGAAGAAGCATTACTAAAAATTGAAGCTGATGCATTAGACCAATTATTACACAGACAATTTGATACTGTTGCACAAAGTAGGCATGAAGCAATTGCTACTGGACTTCCTGCATCTCCAGGTGCTGCTGTTGGTGAAGTAGTATTTACT
>JAHWHN010000010.1 GCA_019323235.1 Candidatus Woesearchaeota archaeon
AAAGAATTGGATTAAATATGAAATGGGAAATCTCTATTCCTGATTTAAATAAACCTAGAAATGTTGTATTTCAAAGAACAGAATTAAATAACGACAATTTTGAAAAATTTACTGGACAAATAAAAGAGTGTATTATAAAATATAAAGAAAGCTTTAATGTCAATATTTTAAATTGCTTAAAACAAAGTAGATATCAATTAGCTGAATATTACCTTAAAATGGAGTCTGAAGTATTTCAAAAGGAATTTGAATCAACAAGTGAAGTGTATTTTTTACTATTGAATAGCAAAATTCAATATTATTCATTAAGTTCTAATGAAAAAAATTTTATTACAAATGTTTTTAAACAACAACTGGAAAATCCTAAAAATCCTAAATATTCTTTAGTATTAATGCTTTATTATTCTCCAAATCAGATATTGTCACAATGTAGTGAAGATGTATTTATTGAAGTATTTAACTATATTCAGACATCGTTACTAAAAAATTAAAAAATAGATTATTTTATGAAAACACTTTATATTCATGTTGGTACGCATAAAACAGGTACAACAACATTGCAAACTTTCTTTTCTAAAAATAAAGAACTTTTAAAACAACAAAATACTTACTATCCGACAGAAGGTTCGTATTATTTTTTATATGAAAATGGACAACATTTCCTCGCGCACTCTTTACTCGGTATTCACCCTCATTGGCTTCCTAAAGATATAAAGTATACAAAAGAAGATTGTATTGCGGACATACGTAGAGACATAAATTCCACAGATTGCAGCAATATTTTAATTTCTTCAGAGCATTTTTGGCATACTAATCCTGAAGAAATCATTTCTGTTTTTGATGATATGCCGTTAATCATTAAAATTATTGTTTATGTGCGATCACAAAATAAGCGTTTATTATCTGATTATAATCAGTGTGTTAAGACTGCTATAGAAAAACGTATTTTTGAAGATTTTGTTAAAGCAAACATAGAGGATAAAAATTCTCAGATTCATCATTATTCAAGAATAGAAAATTTTGCCAAAGTGTTTGGAAAGGAAAATATCATTGTTAGAGCTTTTGAAAAACAACAATTTTATAATCAAGATTTAATCAAAGATTTTTTACATCTACTTGATTTGCCTTGGAGAGAAGATTTTTTTATACCAAAGCAGGAGAATGAATCTATTCCTAACGAATTGATCAATTTGATAAGATTTTTTGCTCAAGAATCTCGTCTAAATCAAAGACAACAAAATCAATTTAACCAATTGTTAGTCCGTATCACTTCACAGATGAATATGCAAAATTATGACGTATTCTCGCCAGAATTGCGTCAAGAAGTTTTTAATCATTTCCAAGCAGAAAATGTATGTATTGCACGTGAATATTTGGGTAGAAAAGATGGACAATTATTTTATGAACCTTTACCAGACTTAAATGAATCATGGGAACCCTATCCTGAACCTTCTGCCGAACAAATAGCGGCTTTAGCAATTAAAATTTGGCAAGCAAAAGAATCTGAAATACAACAGCTAAAAGAAAAAATAAATATCCTATCTAGTAATAAAAATGAATTAATAGATAGTAATTCTGAGAAATATAATGAAAATAAAAATATATATCATTTACAAAAACTTAGACGATTACAAAAACTTAGACAATTTGACAGTAAAGAGTACACATTAAAACTATTCGACAAACATAAATGTATATTTGTCCATATTCCAAAGACAGCAGGTGTTTCGACAGCTAAAAGTTTATTTGGTAATTTAGGTGGTGCACATACTAAAATTCGTGAATATCAACAATTGTACACTGAAACTGAATTTAAAGACTATTTTAAATTCACTTTTGTCCGTAATCCTTGGGATAGATTGGTTTCTGCTTATCATTTTTTGATTACTGGCGGCATGAATGAACAAGATAAAAACTGGGCAGACAGTAATATAAGGCAATATCCTGATTTTAATAGTTTTGTCAAAGGTTGGCTTAATCGAGAAAATATTTATACTTGGAAACATTTTATTCCACAATTTGAATTCGTGTGCATAGAAGGTCTTGAACCTGCCGTTGATTTTATAGGCTATTTTGAGAATCTAGAAGAAGACTTTGAATATGTGGCAAATAAATTAGGTATCCAAACAACATTACAACATCTCAATAAAACTGAAAGAAAAACAAAATATTACGGTGATGAAACGGTAGAAATCTTTGTTGACGAGAAAAAGGATTACACAGAATATTACACTGATGAAACTGTCAAAATTGTCGCTGATGTCTATCGCGAAGATATTGAAATTTTTGGTTATGATTTTGGATAAAAATTAACTTAAAATCATGTTTGATAAGAGTTGTTGGTGATATTTTTCAATAAGATACTTAATCTTATTAAGTTCATACTTCTTAAAACCT
>JAHWHN010000061.1 GCA_019323235.1 Candidatus Woesearchaeota archaeon
ATTCACTAGAAAAGTTTTAGATGATGTTGGTTTATTTTCAGAAGAATACCTAGAGGCGTCGGGTGAAGATTTAGATATGTTATATAAGTTACATGAAAAAAATTATGGTGTTTATATTCAACCAAAAGTTTTTATCTTCCATGAAGGTGGAGCAACTGGAAAATTAATTGATAATGAAAAATTAGATAGGATGTATGATAGGAATTGGAAATTATTTCTTAATAAATGGAGTAAATATCGTAATCAAATACTCGATAAGGTTTGATCAAATAATAATTTATTTGGGATAAATTCTTTTCAAATCAGAAGGTAGTTTACTTAATTTTAATTTAATGATTTTATTTTTAATATTCTCATAATATTTTTCAAGATTTATTTTATTAAATTCATTTATATTTTTACATATACTTTTCTTATAATTTTCACATCTTTTTTTATATGAGTGAATAATAGTTTCTGAGAAATTAATAGGTATTCCGAAGAAATTTAGTCCATAATCTCCAGCTCTTCTCTTTAAGTCGTTATTTTCATGACCCCACCCTTCGAAGGATTCATCATAACCTCCCAATTCTAAGAAATCTTTCTTGAATAGAAAAATTCTTCCTCCTGAACCAAATTTACTCAGGAATATAATATTTTCATAATTTCCGAAGTGTCCAATAATTTTATTATTTTTATTTGCAATATAATTTATATAATTTGCAAAATTTTTTCCAGTAAAATTATCAGCATCTAAATTACAAACAATATCACCACTAGCAACTCTGTGGGCTATATTTTTGGCCTTTGACATATGAAAATATTTTGGAATTTTAGTTTGGTAGTAAACAACTTTGTTATTTTTCAGATATTCTCTTAGATTTTTAAAGACCCATTTCTCCAAATCATCTTCCGAATTATAATCTAAAATTACAAATTCCACAAAAGGGTAAGATTGATTGTCTTTAATATTTCTTAATATTGTTTTTTTAAGATGATTTGAACGGTTTTTACAAGTAATACAAAAAGAGATTTTATATTTTTTCTCACATTTATTATATTTTTCATATTCTTTTTTTTTATTTTTTAGCATATAGTTGCTTTTGAATTTTAAATAGGAAATACAATCTTTAGTTAGGGTATATTTATTAAACAAGGAATCTTTTAAACAAATCAAACAGCCCCATATTTTTTGTTTTGATTTTCTTTTAGATTCAATCTTCTTACAGATTTTCTTAATCATATTAAAAGAAACATTTTTTTTGAATTATAAACTTTGTTATTATAATAATCTTCATATCTCATAAAGTTAATTTTTTTCTTCTTTAAATTTCTTCAAATAAACTTTAGCAAAAGGACTTTCTGGATTTAACTCTAGAGCTTTTTCTAAATCAGATATAGCCCCTGTTTTATTTCCCAAATGCCATTTAGCTAATCCTCTTGTTGCATAAGTTTGATGGAACTCTTCATATTTCATTGCTTCATCACAAAGTTCTAAAGACTTTTGATAATTTTTAAGATAAACATTACAGGCAGCACTCATATGATAAACAATATGGTCTTTAATTCCATAACTAATTAAAAGTTCATAGTCTTTTAAAGAACCTTCAAAATCATTAAATTTAAACTTAAGAAATCCTCTACTTTTTAACAAACATAAATCACTAGGATTTAATTCAATAGACTTATTTATATTAACTAAAGCCTTTACTTCATTATTATCCTCATTGTAAAATTCAGCTCTTTTTTTGAAGATTAAAGGATCATTTTTATCAATTGATTCAGCAATATCTAATTGTTTGTATGCCTCTTCTTTTTCTCCGGAAACAAATAATATAATTGACTTATTAATATACAAAGGAGGGTAGTTTTTATCAAGTTCGATTCCTTTGTTTAAATATTTTAAAGCTTCTTCATTTTTTCCATTCTTAAAAAGTATAGATCCTAAATTTAAATAATTACAAGCAATAATTTCATTTTTAGATAATCTTTTCAAGTAGATTTTATCTTTTATTTGAGATTCATTAACCATATAATTATCTAGGACATATTTTTGGTCCATCTCTTTACCAAATTGTGTGTCCCATAGAATATCATCATTCCAAGTAACAAAAATATGATCAGAAGTTCTTTGGCAGTTAATTGGAATGTTTAATCTTTCTCCAATTGAATAATAATGAGATGAAAAATCATTACAATCTCCTTGTTTAGTTTTAAACATTTCATTAAAGATATAATTTTCTTCAGTAGAATAACCTTTTTCTTCGAAAATATCATGAATTGTTTTTAATATAGTCAAGGCTTCTTCTCTTGTATATTCTTTTTTAACTTTAATTCTATTAGATGCTTCATTAATTATTTCTTCTAATTTAGAATAATCTTCTTTATTACTTCCTAAATTTGATTCAGAATCTAAAATCATTTCTGATATGGTTTTTTCTTTATTCTTTTCAAGAAATCTAGAATTATTGAAAGAAGCACATCCACTTAGCATTAACAATGCACTAAACCCAAATTTATTAAACCAACTCATTTATTAAAACAAGTATACTTGGTATATTTTTAAATATTATCGTAGTAAATAACAACTCACCAGAAAAAATCTTCAATGAAAATATTACTTTTTTTAACATTTAATTCAGATAATAATTTCTTAATTGCATCTTTCATCGGTTCAGGACCACATATGTAAAAATAAGCATTATTTAAATCTTTAATATTCTTTTTAATATCTTCTTTACTAATGTATCCTTCTTTATACTTTTTACTAGATGATTTCTCGTGACTTAGAAAGCATTTCATATTAAACCATTTTTCTTTAATATTTTCAAGTTCTTTTTTGAAAATTATGCTTTCTTCTGTTCTACAACCATATAATAAAGCAATATTCATTTTATCATTATTATTTAATTGATTTTTAATTATGCTTCTAAAAGGAGTAATACCAACTCCACCAGCAAAGAAAATTAAATCTTTATCATTATCTTCTAA
>JAHWHN010000062.1 GCA_019323235.1 Candidatus Woesearchaeota archaeon
AAGTGCTAACCTATGTTGATATACCATATCTTTATTTGCATCAACTTGTAACAATTTATCTCTTACTTGTGATTTAAGATATTTAGAAATTCGCTTATTAATTTGCTTTGTTGATAATCCTTCAACATTAATTTTATTTAACAATCCTTCTGATAGTTTAATATAAAAAATATTGAACATATAAATTTCATTCGCCACAAGTATTTCATAAGGATTACATGTTATTTTATTAAGAAAATCGATAAATTCTTTTCTTAATTGATCTTTTCTTATTTGTTTTTTTCTTTCAATATTTTCAAGTAATTCATTCTTTAAATCTTCAATAGTAATCTTAGTTTTCATAATTATTTCATCAATTTGCTTAAAGTCTAATTGGCATGACAATATATTTATCGTCATCGTTATCTCTTTCATAAATCAAACACGAAGAGTTCGTATCTTTAAAATGAAATTCAACGGAATCAGTATCGATAACACTTAGAACATCTAAAATGTACTTTCCATTAAATCCAATTTCAAATTCTTCTCCGCTATAATCAACATCAATTTCCTCTTCCGCTTCTTCTTTTGAAGAATTTTTCAAACTAATAACAGCTTTATCTTTTAAAAAAGAAAAGCGAACAGGTTTTACCTTATCATTTGCTACAACCATCACTCTAATTAAAGATTGTTTCATCAACTCTGTTTTTGCAATAACAATCTTTTCATTATCACCACCAATTACAGGAATAACAGCATTGTAATCTGGGTATCTACCTTCAATCAATTTGCTAATAAGTCTGATATTTCCAATATCAAAGACAATATTATTGAAATCAACGGTTATAATAACATCCTCTTCTTTAGAACTTGCCAACAATTTTCCTAATTCAATAATTGCTTTTCTAGGAATAATACATTGCAACTCTTCTTTATTTGTCTCAGCATCCTCTTCTGTTTTCTCAAATCCTTTAGAAATAGCTAATCTATGTCCGTCTGTACTTACTAATTCTACGATACCGTTTACACCAAAGTTAATACATCCCCCATTAAGATAATATCTTGCATCGCCATTTGCCATAGCAAAACTTATCTTGCTTATTTGATGTTTAAGTGTTGAAGATTCTATTTTGTAAATCTTAGCATCAATCAATTCTGGAGACGAAGGATAATCTTGAGAAGGTAGTGTTGCCAATTCAAAATTACTTCTTCCAGACTTAACATATAGCTTTTCTTTATCTTCATCGCTTTGAAATCTAATTACCGCATTCTCTGGAAAGCTATTGCAAATATTGAAAAGCTTTTTAGCATTAACGGTAACATCACCTTTATTGTCATTATTTTCAAAATAAGGTTCGCTCAATTTCACCTGTAACTTAATCTCAACTTCAGTATCATTACATGTTAAATGTAATTTGTTGTTTTCCAATCTCATTAGAATATTTTTAAGAATAGGTGTATATCCTTTTTCTTCTGCAACGCTAACCGCTTTTTTTAGTGGGGTAATCAAATCTTTTTTATCAATCTCAAAATTAAAATTCATATTATTTATCTCCATGTTTATTTAATATTATGTTTGTCAAACAATTCAAAATCATTCTCAATAGAATCACCAATGTGTTCACTATATAAATATGCAGTTTTAATAAAAATATTTCTGGTTTTTGGTGTTATAAAATCACGATCACCATACATATTATAAAGATTTACATTTGAAATAACGTCACATATTGTATCAAAACTATCTATATCACCCTCACCATCATACGAAAATCCTATCATTGATGTTGTTTCAAACTTTACACAGTCATTATCTTTAGCAATATTCTCTAAGTAAAATTCTCCAATGCGAATATGATTTAAACTTTCTTCCGCAACTACATAATTACTAAAAAGAAATGGTAGCAAAACCATACCTGTTTTATAAAACTTAAATTTCATATTATTTATCTCCATGTTTTTTTATAAATCCTTATATACATATACAACTTCACCAACGTCATAAGTTTCATCCGCACTATGACTAATATTCAACATTTCATTAACCTCTTTTTTTTCACATCTTCCGCGATTTTTCAAATCATCTTTAATAAAATGAACCGCATCTTCTTCACTTTCTGCACATACAAAAATTGTAACCCATTGTCTATCAATATATGTTGCGTATTCAAATAATTTCATAATTGTTTATTTCCGTTTTTCTAAACTATCTTTTATTTCTTCAATTATTTTTTCTTGATTTCTAAAACAAATAATGATTTTTATAATACTATTATATACATCATTCATTATTTTCATCACACTCTTCATTTTCTATTCTCTCCAATTCCGCTTTTTCTTCGCAATCAATTAAATCTATCAACTCATTCCTAGATTTTTCTTCTTTAATCTCATCTAACAAATCATAGTATT
>JAHWHN010000002.1 GCA_019323235.1 Candidatus Woesearchaeota archaeon
AGAAAGGTTTCTATGAAGTAATTGATAATGTAGAAAATGTTTATGAAATAATTAATAAATTTAAATAAAAAAAGAATGCTTGAATTAAATCAAGCTTTTTTTTGTTTTAAAGTTCAGCAAAAGTAAAGATTCCTACTCTTGAATCGGTTTTAACACTAGAATCCATACCAATCAAAATCCTAACTCTTGATTTTTCAGCAATATCTAGTAATTCTGAATTTATTTCACCATCTAAAATGATTGTTTTAACACCAGATTTTAGGCTTTTTAAAACAGATTCTAATTCACTAATTGGTACTTTTCCTAAAACATTTGATTCTTCGTTTAAGATATAAGCACCCTTAGTTCCAATTAATTCTTCAGACATTGTTTTATATTTAGATTTTTCCTCAGAATTCAAAGTTCGTTTTTTATTAACATTATTAACATTATTGTTGTTATTGTTATTTAATGGTTTATTTCTATCATCTTTGAAATCTCTTGGTCTGCCATTTCTGTTATTGTTATTGTTATTCATATTATTCTTTTTGAAACTTGGCTTTTCTGATCTTTCAATTGCTTTGAAATCATCTTTTACTTGTTCAAATGGAATTTTTGATCTTAGTGCTTTGTTGATTTCTTTTTTAGTTATTTCCTCAACTTCTTTTCCATCTGGAGCTTTTGTAACAAAATCAATATTTAAAACATTAGATAATTCTCTAATAATTAAATCTCCGCCTCTATCACCATCTACGAAAACAGTAACTGTTTTCTCGTTAGCTAGGCCGATTATTGATTTTGGAACTGATGTTCCGTTAATTGCAATTGCATTCTTAAAACCACATTTCAGTAAGTTTAATACGTCTGCTCTTCCTTCTACAATTATAATTTCTTCATCTTCTTTAACACCAGGACCTGCAGGTAATTTTTCTTTACCATAACTAGTAATTTCCATTACTCTTACAGATTCTGCTACTTCCTCAGAAATTTCTTGAGAATCAGGCATAACATCTTCAATTAATTCTTTTAATAGAACTTTTGCTCTACTTACAACATGATTTCTTTTACTTACTCTTATATCTTCAATCTTACTTACTTTAATATTAGAATTACATGGTCCAATTCTTTGAATAACTTCTAGAGCTGCCCCAATGATACATGTTTCAGCTTTATCTAAAGATGATGGAATTTGAATTTCACCACTTGTTTTTCCAGAATTGATTTCAGAAGTTACTTCTATTCTACCAATTCTTCCATTTCTTTGTAATTCTCTTAGTTCTAAATCAGAACCTAATAAACCTTCAGTTTGACCAAAGACTGCTCCTATGATATCTGGTTTGTCAACAGTACCTTCAATTGTGAAAGGAGCGTGAATAATATATTTTGCTGCCGCTTGGCTAATTTTACCCATTTTAATTTCCTCCAAACTAGACAGAATTAGACTTAGATTAAGTTTTAAACAAGACTAAATAATAGTAAGTAGATTACTTTTTATTTATTTAATCTAATGTTTCTCACCCTTTTTCTTTTTGTGATCTTGTCAGGATCGTGATGTAATGAATATAATTAATCTAATTCTTCTAGCGTCTTAATTGTGCTATTCAACTTAATATTACATTTCAAAATTGTCAATTTTGTGAATGCATTTTATCGATTTTGTCAAAATCAATATCTAATTATAATGAAATGCTGTGTCATTTCTTTATGATTATGCAACCCGCTACACTAACTCCCAAACTCATTGCTTCGGACTTCACCTTAAGCTCTGTTGAGTACTCTCGTGACGGGCTTGTTAATAAAAAAATAAGCTAGATACATTTATAAAGGTTTCTTTTTTTCCTTTAAAAATAGAGATTATTTATAAATACTAGAAGAATTTCATTTATAAATAATTAATTATAAATAAAATGGCAAGGATTACTAGAGATAAATTTAAGGTAGAAAAGACTGTTTTTGATAATTTTACCATTAATAATTTAAGAAAATTGGAAGCAGATGGTTTTTTAGAAATTGAATCTTTAATCCCTTTGTTTATGGGTAAAGAAGCTAATGTTTTTATCGGTGAAGGTAAACATGGCAAGGTTGCTGTTAAGATTTATAGATTAGAAAACTGTGATTTTAATAGAATGTATGATTATATTAAATATGATCCAAGATTTATGAAAATTAAAAGAAGAAAAAGAGATGTTATCCTTACTTGGGTTAAAAGAGAATATAGAAATTTGCTTAAAGCTAGAGAAGAAAAGGTTAGAGTTCCAACAATTTATTGTATTAAACATAATGTATTAGTTATGGAGTTAGTTGGGAGTCCGGCTATGAAAGTTAAAGACCACCTTCCTGTTAACCCTCAAAAGTTTTATAAAGATTTGATAATACAAATTAAAAGATTGCTTAAAGCAGAGTTAGTTCATGGTGATTTGTCAAAATTTAATATTTTGAATGACAACGAAAAACCAGTTTTAATTGATTTTTCACAAGCAATTGTTAAAAGTTCAATAAGAGCTAAAGAATATTTAGAGAGAGATATTGAAAATATTAACTCTTTTTTTAAAAAATTAGGTCTAAAAGAAAAAGAGTTAAAAACTATAGAGGATTTCAAAAAATAAAATGAGCATGCCAGATGAATATTCATACGAGATTAAAGTTCCAAAATTGAGAACTGCAGTCTTAATTGGTACTAAAGGAGAGACTAAGAAGAGGATCCAAAAAGAAACTGGTACTTCAATAAGTGTTGATTCTAAGAATAATATTGTTACTGTTTCTGGCTCTGATGCTATTTCTTTAATGGATGCTCAAAATATTATAAAAGCTATTGCTCGTGGTTTTAATCCAGAAGTTGCTTTTCTACTTCTAAAACCTGATTTTAATCTAGAAATTATTGATTTGAAGTTCGTTGCTAAGAATAAAAACGATTTATCAAGAATTAAAGGAAGAATTATTGGTTTTAATGGTAAAAGTAGAAGAAAAATTGAGGAATTAACTGAAACCGACATTTGTATTTTTGGTAAGACTGTTTCAATTATTGGTGAAATCTCAAATGTTTCTATAGCTAAAAGAGCTATTTCTAATTTAATTCAAGGTAGTCAACATACTAAAGTTTTCTTATGGTTAGAAAAACAAAGAAAAGTTAACAAATTTAATGAAGGACAATTTTAATTATTTTTAATAAATTCTAATACTTTAGCAAATACTTCTTCTACATTTAGATTTGTTGTGTCAATTACTAAGTCATAATTAGATTCATCAAAAGGATTTAATCCATATAAATCAAAATATAAGTGTTCATCAACTTTTTGTCTTGCTATTAATTTATCTATTGCTTCTTGTATGTTTGAGAAGGATTCAACTTTTCTTGATTCATCGCTATGTCCAAGAATTCTTTTTGCTCCTTCTTCAATTGTACATTTGAAATATAATTTTATTGAATCTGGTATGAAATGATAAGCAACTCTTCCAACAAAAACAAAATCATCTTCTTCAATACCAATTCTTTTCATCTCATTATCTAAGTCTTTGTCTATTGAATCATCTTTTTTTCTTACTTCTCTTAATTCTTCTAAGGAAATATTTCTTGATTCAGCTGCTTTTCTCATTAATTTTCCAAGATCATAATACTTAAGGTTAAATTCCTTGCATAGTTTCTCGGCAATTACTGATTTTCCACTTCCTGGTGTTCCAGATATTGTAATTTTGGTCATTTCTTCGTTAATTTCCAAACCCACATTGGGTTTTATTTTAATTATCTTTTTACTAATAATATGTTTTTATTATAATTTAATGCTTGCTCTATTTCTTCGCCAATTTGATTTTTCTTGTTGAACTTAATCATTGCTTTTTTGTTTGAAACAGCATTCATTATGAAAACACCATCAATAAATAATTGGAATTCTTTATTTTTCAATTTTGGATTTAATTCAAATTTTATTAAATTTTTATCTTCCTGAATTGTATATTTGATTCCTTTTTTATCTTCAGATTTTCTTTCAATTTTTAATTCTTGAACATCTATTCCTATTCCTAATTCTTGTTCTATTTTAGAAATATTACTTCCTTGTTTTCCAATTACTCCAGCAATTCTATCTTCAGGAATTCTTACTATGGCTTTATTTTCAGATATCACTTCTACTTCAACATCTTTTGAATAATGTTGCATTTTTCTTTTGATTGAATCTGATGCAAGTTTTTTAATACCTTTTGATTCACCATTGTCTTCTTTAACTGGAACTAGAACTGTTTGTTCTCCATAAGTATAAAGTTCGTACATTGGTTTATTTGTTTCAAAATTATTTATTACAATAATTGGTCTTGCTAAATCTGCTTCAGTCATACCATTAGGTACTTTTACTTCCATTTTTAGTGATAAAACAGAATGTACTCTACCATGTTTTATGAAAATAACTGTATCAATTACTTGTGGAATTATTCCAAGTTCTAATTTTCCAATAAATCTTTGGATAGCATCAACAGGAGTTGTACCATGTATTACTCCAGCCAAACCAATTCCTGCCAATCTTAAATCTGCGAATAATGAAAAATCAATTGTATTTCTCATTTCATCAAATAATGTATAATCAGGTCTTGATAAAAGTAATACATCATGAATTTCTTCAGGACTTCCATGACTAATGGCATATTGTGTTATTGAATCTGGCAATATTAAATCTCTTGGAGCTTCAATTGTTTTAATAATTTTATTTTGCTTTGCATAATCTTCAATTAAAGCTGCTGCAAAAGTAGATTTTCCCATTCCTGGTGCTCCAGCAATCAAAATTCCTTCTGCTTGTTTTGAGATTCTCTCATATAATTTTTCAGTTAATTCATAATCTTTTAAGTCTAATTTTTTTACAGCTCTTACTGCAGTTATTTCCCAAGTTTCTGAGAATGGAGGTCTTGTAATTACAATCCTAAATACGTTCAATTGTATAATTATTGAACCTTCTCTTTCTATTTCAATAAAACCTTTATTATCTTGCTCAGTAGCTTCTATGATATCACGGTAAATTTCTTTTATTTCGGATTGTGTTAATAATTTATCTCTTAATTTTACAAATGCCCATTGTCCAGGAAAACCTTTCTTTGCATAAGGCGGATTGTTGTCTTTCAAATGTACAGACATTGTTTCGTCATCAAAGAATTTTTCTAATTTTACTTTGTGCTTTTTAGGTTTTTGTTCTACAAAAAGACATCTCATTCCTTTTGCTCTTGCAACATTATATTGTACTCTATCAGAAGTTAATAATGTAGCTCCCTCATCATAAGCTAATTGTCTAATTTTAGAATCTATTTCTCCCAAAGAAGCATATTTTATTTCAGCCACGTTTGGTTTTAAACCCATGAATACTAAATTATCTTGAAGTCTTTTTTTTAATGTTTCAATTTCATCTAATCCTAAGAAACCTTTTGCTCTATTTTGATTAGATTGATGCTCTAATTC
>JAHWHN010000063.1 GCA_019323235.1 Candidatus Woesearchaeota archaeon
AAGAGGAACTTTCATAATGATAATTGAGGGTTCTTCACAAATAGAAAATGAAAAACTAAGTAAAAGGGATTCAATAGAAATAACTGATACTAATAAGATAACAATCAAAGCAAACAAAAATTCTAAATTATTATTGATAGATGTACCAATGTAAGAACCTTTATTTCAAAAACTTTATATATTTCTATAACAGAAAAAAATCATGTATTATATTTATATTTTATTGGGTGGTGAACATGATAGTAAACCTCGTTCTAAAAAATTATTAAAATTGGTTCAGAAAAATAATCAATTTTCTCCATATTCGGTAATTTGTGCTGGTTTTACGAGTTTTAATACACATAGAGCAAAAGGAGAATCTGAAGAAATGTCTGAGTATTTACAAAAAAAAGGCATTCCTAAAGAAAATATAATCTTAGAAAATAGATCATTAGATACTTTAGGAAATTTAGTATTTTCATATCCAATAGTGAGTCATAAAATATTACAAACTCATGATGAAGTAAAAATTGTTTTAATTACAGAAGGATTCCATATGGCAAGAGCGAAGAGTGTTTTTAAACGATTATTTCACCCATTAGAATCATCAAGAGTTAAATTTGAGTTTGCAAAAGCTAACACAATGGGACTATCTTCTTTTTTTTGGAAAAGAAGTGCTAAGGTAATATTTGGCAGATTAAATAATTTCGTTTTTCCTAAAAACGCAATTTCAAATCTAGAAAAAAATTCATTACAAGTAACTAAAAAATATGTATTAAACTTTGTAATAATGGATGCTATTTTTGCAGATATAAAAAGATTTCATCTAAAAAATTTTTCAGATTTTAAAGATTATATGTTTGCACTTCCAGTTTATAACGAAAAATATAATGCTAGTGATGAAATGAAACATAAGATAAAACAGAGTCTCTATTATAATTTAATAAAAATAAGACTTTCTAAATGAGAAATAATTTGAATTTAATATCTTGAAAAATCAATTTGAAATAATTCTGGTTTTTCTTAATTAAATTTTATTAATACAAAAGTCAAAACAAATCTATGCTTTACGATGTTAAAAAGATACAAGGCACTTACAAAGGGAATATTGGAGAAAACTTATTTGCCTCAACAAGAAGAAAGATAATTCTTACTCAAATGTATGATAATTCATTTATTAAATATTATTTAAGTAATTTAAGTCAAGATATGTATGATTTTCTTTATTTAAACTGGAAGTCTATTGATGCGATTGAAATAAATAATCCTCTAACAATATATGAAATAAAAACAAGAAATTACTATGGGAAGAATTTCAATTATAGAAAATCTAAAGCAAATTTAAAAGAAATTAAAATGTTAGAGGAGGCTAAATCTTTGGGATTTAAAGTTAAAACAATAACTGTTTGGTTTGGAAAGCAATGGTTTTTTTGGATTAAAGAAAAGGATTTTGAAAAAGATGACTTCTACATTAGTGACTTAGCTAATAGGGTCCGATGACTCCATCTCGATTCTGAAGGGACTTCAATTTTTTAAGAAAAAATGGTAGTCCCGCCCAGATTCGAACTGGAGTCCTCGGACCCAAAATCCGAGATGATTGACCGCTACACTACGGGACTATTACAATCTTGAAAATTTAATTCATTTATAAAATTATCGTAATAAAATTTAAGCACAATCAGCTAAAAAACCTATATTGTATATGTTTACTACTCTAAAGTACTGAAAAAAACAAAAACTTTATAAATAAGTAATACATTACCATATTAGAATGATTTAACTTCGTGTGAAATCATATTAATGAGGATCATAAGCTCGGATCTGATTTTATTCCCCAACACTCTCCCATACCTGAGCCGAGCTTTATGTTCTCTCTATTTTTTCTATAAAACTTTATATATAGTTACTATTTCTTAACCATTGATTAAAATGGTAAAAATAGAATTTCCAGATGGTAGCACTAAAGAATTTGACAATCCAACAGGATTAGATATAGCAAATTCAATTAGTGAAGGTTTAGGTAGAGCAGCTTTAGCTGTAAAGATTAACGACGATTTACTACAAGACTTAACTACCACAATTACCGAATCCTGTAAAGTTTCTATAATTACTTTCAAAGATAAAGAAGGAAAAGAACTATTCTGGCATTCATCTGCTCACATATTAGCAACAGCAATAAAACAATTATTCCCTGAAGCTAAATTAGCAATTGGTCCAGCAATTGAGAATGGATTTTATTATGATGTTGAAGTATCAAAACCATTCCATCCTGAAGACTTAGAAAAGATAGAAGCAAAATTCAAAGAAATAGTTAAAGAAGATTTAGAATTCAAAAGAAAAAACATTTCTTACGAAGAAGCAGTAGAACTTTTCAAAGATAACAAATTCAAATTAGAATTAATTGAAGAAAATAAAGAAAATCTTTCTATTTATGAAACTGGTAATTTTGTAGACTTATGTAGAGGACCTCATATTCCAAGTACTAAAAAAGTAAAAGCTGTAAAGATAACAAAAATGTCATCAGCTTATTGGAGAGGGGATTCTGAACGAGAATCATTACAAAGAGTTTACGGAATAACATTCCCAGATAAAAAAGATTTAACAGAATATTTAACTTTATTAGAAGAAGCTGAAAAAAGAAATCATGTAAAAATTGGTAAACAATTAGATCTAGTTTCATTCCACGAAGAAGCTCCAGGAGTACCATTCTGGCATCCAAAAGGAACTATTTTGTATAATGAACTTCAAGGCTTAGCAAGAAGAGAAAATACAAAACGAGGATATAATGAAATTATGACTCCAATGATTTTAAATTCTTCTTTATGGAAACTATCTGGACATTGGGATAACTTTAAAGAAAATATGTACTTCACTAATATTGATGGACAAGAATTTGCTGTAAAACCAATGAATTGTCCTGGTGGATTATTAATCTATAAATCAAGCATTCATTCTTATAGAGATCTTCCATTAAGAAATGCAGAATTTGGTTTTGTACATAGACACGAATTATCTGGAGTATTAAATGGATTATTTAGAGTAAGAGCTTTTACTCAAGATGATGCTCACTCATTCTGTACTGAAGAACAAATTGAATCTGAAATTATAGATATGGTTGAATATGCAGTTAAAATTTACGAAATCTTTGGTTTCAAAGATGTAACAACTTTCATTGCAACAAAACCTGAAAAAGCAATTGGTTCAGATGAAGTTTGGAACACTGCAACTCAAGCTTTAATAAATGCATTAAACAAAAAAGAAATGCCTTACAGAATCAAAGCTGGAGAAGGAGCTTTCTATGGTCCTAAAATTGAATTCAATATAAAAGATGCTTTAGGTAGAAACTGGCAATGTGGTACAATTCAAGTTGATTTTTCAATGCCAACAAGATTTGATGCAACTTATGAAGCAAAAGATGGAACTAAAAAACATCCTGTAATGATTCATAGAGCAATTTTAGGAAGTTTAGAAAGATTCATTGGAATTGTAATAGAACATTATGCTGGAAAATTCCCATTATGGTTAAATCCAAATCAAGTAAAAATCTTACCAATTGCAGACAGACATCAAGAATATGCAAATAAAATCTTAAAAGAATTTATTGATGAAGAAATTAGAGCAGATGTTGATGACAAATCTGAAACAATACCTAAAAAAGTTCGAAACGCTCAACTAGAACAATTCAACTACATCTTAGTAGTTGGAGATAAAGAACTAGAAGATGGAACTGTAACAGTAAGAACTAGAGCAGGAGAAGTTGAAGGTACTGTAAAGGTAAAAGATTTCAAAGAAAGAATCTTAAAAGAAATTAGAGAAAAACTCTAATTTTTTATTTTTATTTAATTCTCCATATTGGTTCAGTGCCATAAGCAAAAGCTCCTAAATCAATATTTTCTCTTTTTAATATATTTGAGAAACGAGATTCAAATAGACTTTTAGCTTTATTTAATCCGTAATCATATTTAACTACATCTATCCCATTTCGTATAGCCCAGTTCTCTAAAAAATTAGATGACATTTTTCCTTCAAAAAAAACTATGCCTTTTAAATTAATATTATATTTGTTAATTGCTGAAATTACTGGGATTCTTAATTCTTCAGAGCAAAATAATGTGGCATTGCTTAAAGGTATATTAAATTTTTCAGGACTAAACTCTTTAGAAATTTCTATTTCCATTTTTTCAATTTTGGACATAGCTGATTTCAATTTTCTTAAAAATAAATTTGAATTAGATGAAAGTAATGTTCTTGCTTCATCTTCACTTAAATTTTCATTTTGTTTCAAAAATTCCCATATCGTAAAATAATCACGATGGAAAAGATAATTGATGGTTTCGTCACTCATTCTTTTTTTTAACCAATAACGTCTTGAACATCTATTTATTATCTCCATCATTTTTTCGATTAACTCAATTCTATAAGTTAAACTTGATAATTCTGAAAATTTTTCAACATTTTTTGGAGCCACATGAAATTCATATGCATTAATGGATGTAGTACCTGGCATAAAATAACATAATTCTTCTTGTTTTAAAATATCCTTTGGAGAAAAAACTAATGATATGTCTTCTTTCAAACTATTTACAAAAAAAGATATGTCTGGCAAATTTTGAATTTTTCCGCTATGTGAAGTTGTTTTAGCAAATTTATTTCCGTGATACTCAAATTGTGTTGAAGTTATAATTACTCCATCTTTTAAAAGAGAAATAATCCTTTTCATTTTTGAAGTGTAACCTTTGGAAGATACATATTCTGAAAGTTTCTCATCAAAAAAAGGAGAATGTGAAAATAAGAATCCTTCTTTAAACCAAGTTCTTATCTTTTCCTGAGGAATTATCCTTCCTTTTGCGTCATACATTTTTGAAGGATCAGGTCTCCAATCTTTTAGTAAAAACTTAAGCTCTTGTTTTTCTGTTTCACTAAATTTAGAATCGGATATTGCTTTTCTATTCCAGTCCGTATATTCTGGATGCAATAATATCTGTTGTTTAAGGTCTTTAAATGATTGTGACATATAAGCAAAATTATTTTTAAAAGATATATAATCTTTTCTATTTTAGAATAACAAGGATTAAAGATATATTCCCTTTATGTTTCATTCGTATTCAAACTCTTCATTTTCTTCTAAGATTTTAACTCTAATCTCATCAGTTTCAGAAATAATTTCATCTCTCAAATGTTCAGCATCTTCTTTATGCCCAACAATACTTCCCCAATGAATTGGAATTACAATCTTTGGATGAATTAACATAACTGAGGTAGCAGCATCCTCATAATCCATTGTATAAATTCCTCCAACAGGAACTAACATAATATCTGCTTCAATCAAATTCATTTCAGGAATTAAATCAGTATCTCCGCAATGATAAATTTTCTTACCATCAACCTCTAAAACATAACCATTACCATTTCCTTTTTTATGGTAACCACTATCTATATTATAGGCAGGAACTGCAGTTATCTTAACATCATCAAGTTTAATTGTTTCATTATTATCTAATGCATTTCCATCAATTTGTGAAATTACATTAGCACTACCAACAATTTTAGTATCATCACACATTAGTTTATCAATAATTTCTTTAGAAAAATGATCATGATGTTCATGAGTTATTAAAATTAAATTAGCTTTTTCTTCATTATCATAATTACCAATAACTGGGTCAATATAGATAATATAATTATTTATTTTAAGTTTAAAACTTGCTTGACCTAACCATTTAATTATCATATCTTAATTACATAGCCAATCATATTTAAATATTTTTGTAAAACAGCACTTAAAAGCATATAAAGTATATACTTTTGGGATATATTTTTAAATAGAGGTCAATTACTAATAAGAATGGATGTAAATACAACCTT
>JAHWHN010000064.1 GCA_019323235.1 Candidatus Woesearchaeota archaeon
AGTGATAACTTAGAGCTTATTCTAGGTTATGAAGAAGGTGTGTTTGTTGAGTTTATGGGAAGAGTATATTTTGCAAATGACGATCCAGAGTTTATTTTAGAATTTCCGAAGACAATAAAAGAAATTTATCAAGCAAAGAGGATATTAGGTTATGTTGAATAATGTAACGCAAACGATAGATAGTGAAACAAAAGGGTTTATTTTAAGTGATATTTATTCTGACAAAGAACACTTGAAAATATCGCTAAATGAATTAGAAGGTTTTTTAGTTGAATGTGATGGGTATATTTATTTTGTTACCAATAATGAATCAAAACAATATTATAAATTTGATTCTTTTGTGACAAGTTTAGTAAATGCTAAGAGAGCTATTGAATTTGTTAATAAAAGTTATGAAAAAGGTTGTAGTGTAGTTTATGAAAATATGACAACTGGAGCATCCGAGCTATGAATAAGAAAATAAAATTGAATGATAGATTGACAATTTTTTGTTGTGTCGGTAATTTATTCTCAAGTTAGCAAAAGATATGGTTAAAAAAATAAATGAAACTCCATGTCAAACGATTGTGATATCTCATAATACCGCATTAATCTCTAATGATCTATTGCGTCCAGATTGTTATTTCAATCTATCAAGTTCTTCAATAAAACCAATTTCATCAATGACAAAGAAAGAGCTTAGAAAATCACATAATATAGAAAAAATATATAATGGTTTGATTTTATAAACTTTAATTAAAAATAAAAATAGGATTAACAAAAAAATGAGTACTGAATATTATGTAGTAGTACCAAATGAAGAATATAAAGAAAGTCATATATCTGCAAAATGGACAGCACCTTTTAAGTTGGTTCTTTTAGGAGAAAATTTTAAAAGTGGATTTGTTTTTTCATCAGATATATTTCTAAATAAGACTATGACACGAAGTGAATGGAAATACTTAATACAAAAAAACAATTTAATGATTGTTGATGAATATTATAATGAAATTCAAATGGAAAAAATATTAGAAATAATCTCTCATTAAAAATAAAAATAGGATTAATTAAAATTAGAATATTTTGGACTTAATTCAAGAGATGTTCGTAAACAACGAGATATCGATGTTGAGGAAGTTCAAAAATTGGTTGTTTCCGATCAAACGAATCATGAATGGGAAATTAAAATTGATGAATATGGAGATTACTATAAGGTTTGATGTTTCAAACAAAGAAGTTTTGACAATTTATTTTTAAAAGTAGTGGCGGAATGACAACTTGTGATAAGTTGTTAAATGCAAAACAATGGGAACGTTTTGAAAAGTTTTTTAAAATAGAGGAAATTAATAGAAATGTTAGATTAAAAAGATATATCTATGAGTAAATTTGAACAACACTGAGAATTAAAGAAATGAATGAATTACAAATAAAACTGAATAATGTTGTAAATGTTAAAAATCTAAATATTGATGTAAAAAGGCTTAATATTGTTTGTGGTGATAATAATATTGGGAAATCAGATGTTATCAATGCTGTTTATGGATTATTTCAAAATTGCAAAACAGTATCAAATTTAAAGATTTCAAAAGCAAAATTAAAACAACTTCAAAACAATGGATATGTTACTATAGACTTATCTACATTTATAAAAAACATAAAGAAAGTATTGTCAAAAAATTATACAAAAAATTTACATAATGTTTTTAGCACGCATGAGGATTTTTTTAAGTTATCAAAAGTATCAACTGATTTCAATATTAGTTTAGAAAAATCATATAATTATGAATTAGATTTATATGGAACTAACTATTATTTTGAAAAGAAATTAGATGAAAGCACATTAAAAATTATTGTTCTTAAAGGAGAAAAAGGTATTACACTAGGGTATGATGCGATAAATGACATTATTTTATATGTAATTAACAGTATACTTTTAGATCAAGTATTTAATAACTCGTTTATTGCAACATCAGATCGTAGTTCTATTATAACTTTTGCAGGAATATTAAAGAATAGAGGAAATACAGTAATTACTGAAATGAAAAAAGATCCTGAAAATATTGAATATATTTTAAATAAGTGTAGATATAGATTATCTATTATAGATGAAATGAATTTTATTGGTGACATTGGAAATGTAACAAAAAGAATTTCTTCTATTGATAATTCAAAATTAACAGAGATTATTGATGGAACATTTTCATATAATAGTGATATTGGTGATATTTTTTATAATTCATTTGATGGCAATGCTGTTATTCCAATTGGATATACATCATCATTTATTCAATCCTTTGTTAGTTTGTATTTTTACACAAAATATGTCGCAAAAAAGGGAGATATGATTTTTATAGAGTATCCAGAATTATTTTTAGATTATAGAAACAAAGTAAAAATGATTGAGTTTGTAAAATCATTGCTTGATAGTGATATAGATATTTTTATAACAACATCTGATGAAGTTATCGCAAATGGATTTTCAGAGTTTAAAGAAAAATCTTTAATTCAATTAAATTAAATATGAACAAACAAAAAGTTCAAGTTGATAAACTTTTTTCAATAAAAGATGAATTTAATAAAAGCATTGAAAATTTAGCAATAAATATTTACAACAGATTTTTAGAAAAATTTGAATTGTTAGGTATTGGTAGAAATAGAATAGTTTTTGGAAGCAAAAATTATGTATATAAAATTCCAAGAAACAGAATGGGATTTTATGATAATTCAGAAGAGGCAAGATTAAAAGATGAGTGTTATGCAATATGTCGACTAATTCTAATTAATGATATTCCAATTCTTGTTATGGAAAGATTAGACTTAAATATTGATGAAAAAAAATTACCAATATGGGTTGATTTTATTGATTGTCAACAAGTAGGATTATCAAAACATGGAGAACTAAAAGCATACGATTATGCTACTTGAAAAAACGATAATATAAACTTAATTTATTTAAGTTAAAAACCGTATCTCTCTTGAGATACGGCTTTTTTTTGCTTATAATAAAGTATGAGCAATGAATTTGAAATAAATGCAAGAATACAAGAATATAGAAAAAGGTTTAAATATGATTTTCCTTATTATGCTGTAAAATGTTTGTATGTTCGTCCTAAAGAATTGGGTGGATTAATACCATTTAGGCTGAACACGGCACAGATATATGTTCATAATAAATTAGAAACCTTATTAAAAGAACGTGGTTTAATTCGAGTAAATATTCTAAAAGGACGACAGCAAGGAATGTCAACCTATATCGAAGCTAGGTTCTTTTGGAAGGTTAGTTTTAATTTTGGCGTTAGAGCTTTTATCTTAACACATCTAGCAGATGCAACCAGAAACCTTTTTGAAATGACAAAAAGGTATTATGATAATTCACCTGAATTTTTTAAACCTCATACCAAATACAATAGTGGAACTATTTTAGATTTTGATAAATTAGATAGTGGATTTAGAGTAGGCACTGCTGGTAATAAAAATGTAGGTATTTCTGGAACAATACAATATTTTCATGGTTCGGAGATCGCATTCTGGGAAAATGCTTGGCAACATGAAAGTGGAATTTTAGAATGTATACCTAATTCTGAAGGTACTGAAATTGTTAGAGAGTCTACAGCAAATGGAACATCAAATTATTTTTACGAACAGTGGCAAATAGCGTCAGAAGATAAAAATAGTGACTATGTTAATATATTTGTGCCTTGGTTCTGGCAAAATGAATACAGAAGTAAAGTTAGCCAATATTTCGTTAGAACACCAGAAGAAAATGATCTTATTGCTAGATATTCTCATATTGGATTAAATTCAAATGAACAATTA
This sequence comes from Candidatus Woesearchaeota archaeon, assembly GCA_019323235.1. Lineage (GTDB taxonomy): Archaea > Nanobdellota > Nanobdellia > Woesearchaeales > JABIAG01 > JAHWHN01. The sequence continues at coordinate 3,796 of JAHWHN010000064.1, forward strand.
CAATGGAGAAGGGAAAAATTATCAAAATATGGACTCGATGGAGAGTGGAGATTTAAACAAACCTATCCTAACTCACCAGATGAAGCATTTAAAACAAGTTCTACTAATTCTATTATAAAGCCTGAATTTGTTCTAAAAGCTAGAAAAAGAAAAGTAACAGGATATGGGAAAATTATCGTTGGCGTTGATCCAGCTAGAGGTGGTGATAGTACTGCAATTATATTTAGACAAGGCAATAAAGCATTTGATTTACAATACTACGATTTTGATAGTATAGAACCTATTATAAAAATTTGTAAAAAAATTCTAGAATCAGACTCTCCTAAAATTGATCAAATGAATATTGATGTAGGTGGTTTGGGTGCAGGTGTTTATGATGCTTTAAAAGGTATGGGATATTCAAATAGAATTGCACAGGTTAATTTTGGAAAGAATGCTTTTAATAAAGAAAAATATGTAAACCAACGTGCCGAAATGTGGTATAGTGCGGCAGAATGGATTACCTATAAAAATGTTGAAATACCAGATTCAGATTTATTACATGGAGATTTAATAGTTCAACAATCTTTTCCTGACAAACTACAAAGAAGAGGACTTGTCGCAAAGGAAAAGTTGAGAGCAGAATTAAGACGATCTCCAGACGGCGGAGATGCACTTGCTTTAACATTTCATAAATCAAAGAAAACTATAAATTATAAAAGAGATTTTCAAGTAATAAGAAATGACGATAATTGGATAGAAACATTATGATAAAATTAATTTATTTAAAAATCAAACATTTACAATCAACAATAATTCCTTTTTTATCACATCGATCACAATATAGTTCATTTTTAAAATAAGTCTTTTTGCAATTAATACAAACTTTTGCATCAACATCTCCCTTGTATTCCAATTCTCCAGTTTGTATTGCCAATTCTACCCAAGAAATTAAAAAATTTTTTTGAGTTGTGTTTCTATCAATAAACTTTGCTTTTTTAGCAATTGCAAATTTAAACTCATCTTTTAATTTTCTACTCACATAGAAAAAAACCTTATCCTTATCATTATCTGTCTCAAATTCATTGATTTTTTTTCCACTTTTAGTTTTGTCTAAAGATTTAGATAAAACTAAAGGATAATAATGAGTTTTGTTTTGTATATTTGCAAAATTATGAAGTATTGAATATTCATAATGCTTTACAGATAATTCTGTAAAAAAAGACATTATTTCATTTATATTTTTCCCGCTATTCCTTGCCACCCTATCTAAAGCTATTCTTGTTTTAAATGGTACTCTAATCTGAATAGCTTCCCTCTCTTTTTTATCATTTCCTAGTACATCGTCTATTATATTTCTAGG
>JAHWHN010000065.1 GCA_019323235.1 Candidatus Woesearchaeota archaeon
TGTCATCTAAAATCTTTTTCCAAAACTCTATTTCCTCTTCTGTAGTTGCTTGAGTATTTCCAGTTTTATTAGCATATAATTTATCAATATGTTTACAAACCAATTCCCACCATTTTTTAGCACTTCTGTAATTTCCACTTCTGTATTCCTTATCAGCAAAAGGTTTAGCAGACAATGAGTAATTGCTTTGGATAACACTTGACAATTCAACAGACTGTGTTACAAAAGGTTCATTATTAGAAACTAACGTTTGTTCAATAGATTCTTGTTCAATAGATTCTTGTTCAACGTTACTCTGTTTGGCAAACATGTTATTCAACTTAGCCTTAATATGATAATTTTTTTCTAAGTAATATACTGATGACAATCCCATAGTTACTATAGTTAAAGGAATTAAAACTTTTTTAGCGTTCATTTATAATCTCCAATATTTGTTTAAATGAGACTATATTATATACCTATTAGAAATTAAAGTCAAATCAGAATAAATAATAAAATATTCAAACAAATATTTATTAGATTATTATCCCATTTTTAGTAATCTTTATAATAACTTAAAAAATTTTGAGAATAATGGAAATATTTTTGAATATTTTTTTAATTGTAATAAAATTTTTATTATATTGAATAAGGAAAATTTATAATTTATTATATTTATATGAACAAGAAATTATTTGCAGAAGCAATAACTGAAGGATTTATTTCAGTAATAAAAGATAAAGCAGTTGAGTTTATTAAAAATAACTTACCATCTGTTATAGTCACTACTTTTGGAACGTTATTATCTATAGGAATTATTGCACTCATAACAATGAGTTCTGTGCAAAAAATACATACAGATGATATTGCAGATAATTCAAAAGATATAAAACAAGTTGCAAACAATAACTTAACAACCACAGAAATTCTCACTGAAGTTGCTACTCAACAAAGAGTAAATACGTCTAATATAAGAGACATTATAAACAATCAAAAAGAATTAACACAAAAAATTGAAAAATTAACACAACAAATAACTGAATTGTCAACAAAATCACAATCTGATGTTCATTATCAAAGTATTGTTATTGAGAATGCAATACAAAACATAAAAGACAAAGTGTATGAAATAAAAATAAATGGAGAAGAAGTAAATGAAAAAATCTTAAATCAAATACAAGAAATAGAAAAAAGATTGTATTTATTAGAAATAGAAATAAGAAAACTAGAAACAAATTTAAACACTCATGATAAGAAATTAAAACCTTTATCAACAGGAAATAAAGTTATATTAAATACACAAGATTTGCCAAAATGAAAGTAAATATTGATAAATTAGAAAAAATACTACGCGAACAAACAAATTTAGATATAAAACTTATTCAATGTCATAAAAACTTAATTTGTATCGACACTAATATTGTATATCCAAATGGTGATTTTTGTTCTATTCACATTCAACGAATTGATGAGATTACCGTTAGAATTATTGATGATTCTAATTGCGTAATAAAAAAACTTCCTCTTGGTTTTAAAATACATGACAATAAAATATATATGGACACGCCCATTGAAACACTAGGTTCAAGTCTTTTAAAATTTGTTGGATTTATTTCTAATTAATTTCTAAAAACACGTATAAATTCTTTAATACCTTCAATTAAATTATCTCTATTTACCACAATAAAATATTCGCCGACATCATTTTTTATTGGAGAGTTTGATAAATCAGGTTCTATTCCATTGCCATAACTAAATCTTATTGACATAAATCCTTTATCGGTTAGTTTAAAAAAATCGCCTTCTATTTCAATAAGACAAAGTGTTAGAGAATCGCCATCTTTAAAAATACAATCATTTAAAGATAATTTATAAAACCCACATCCATTCCTTTCGCAAATAGTAATGTTTAAGTTCGATTCTTTGAAAATTTCTTCTAACTCTAACCTATTCATTTTCCTTATTTAAACTCACACCATGTTCATTTTCACTACCATCTTTCATTACCTCAATCTCTCCATAATAAGGATGATTAACAAGATACGATTTCTTATACTCTTCAATGACAAACAAAGAGATTGATTGTCTTTTGTTTGTAACATAAGAATAATAGGATACACTAATTACTTTATTCATAATTGATCTCCACTTTAATCAAACAAAATATTAATTCCTATTATAAAAATAGGCGTTAAAACACCAAGCCACCATGATATTAAAGGTGATGGTGAAATTTTAATACCTAAATAAGCACTAAGCAAACATACAAATAAAATTAAAATGATTTTCATAATTAATAATCAACCTCATTATCGTTAATAACTTTGTATTTCTTATAATTAGAATAAAAAATGCTCATTGCAGTTCTATTGTGAATAAATATATGGCTCAATCTATAGGATTGAGTATTCGTTATATCAGACTTTAGTAACTTATCTCTTACTTGTGATTTGAGATATTTTGAAAATCTATTGTTGATTTCCTTTATAGACAATCCTTCAACATCTATCTCTTTTAACAATTCATTACATAAAAAAGCATAAAAATTTCTAAAAACATAAGCATCATCTAATTTACCAAATATCTCATAAGGACTACATGATTCTTTGTTTATTAAATCAATAAGTTCTTGTTTGCATTGTTTTTCCTTTTCAATACTATCAAGTAATTCGTTCTTTAAATCATCAATAGTAATCTTTATTTTCATTTCTTTAATACCATTTATAAAAAATTAAGATACAGATTAAAATTAAAGTCTAATTGGCATAACAATGTATTTATCTTCGTCATTATCTTTAGCATTTATCAAACATGGAGAATCTGAATTTGTAAAATGAAATTCAACAGAATCAACATCAATAACATTGATAACATCTAAAATGTATTTAGCGTTGAATCCAATTTTAAAACTTTCTCCATTGTAATCCACATCAACCTCTTCTACCGATTCTTCTTGAGAAGCATTCTTTGATGTTATAATCAATCTATCTTTTGATAGAGATAAAAGAATAGATTTAACCTTTTCATTAGATAAAATCATTGATCTAGCTAATGATTGTTTCAAACTGTCTGTTTTTGCAATAACAATTTTCTCATCATCGCTACCAATTTTAGGAATAATAGCTTTATAATTGGGATATTGCCCATCAATTAATTTACTAAGGAATTTAATATTGTTAATATCAAAATTAATATAGTTTGAATCTATAGTAACAACAATATCCTCTTCTTCTTTTAAAGTTCCTAATAACTTACCTAATTCAAGAATAGCTTTTCTAGGAATAATACATTGAAAATTTACTTTATCAGAATCTTCTTTTTCTGTTTCATAAAAACCAGTTGAAATACCTAATCTATGCCCATCTGTAGCAACTATAGAGATTTTGTCATCATCACTAAAATCAACACACACGCCATTAAGATAATATCTAGCATCGCCATTTGCCATTGCAAATGCAACTTTATTTATCTGATGTTTAAGTGTTGAAGATTTTATTTTATAAATAGTTTCATCACTTAATGATTGAGATGCTGGATAGTCAGTTGCTGGTAATGTTGCCAATTCAAAGTTGCTTCTACCAGACTGTATATATAATTTTTCCTTATCAATATCATCTTTAAAAGATATTGTGGCATTTGCTGGTAAACTAGAACAAATGTGGAAAAGTTTTTTAGCATTTACAGTAATACTACCGTTGCCACCATCATCCAAATTAGGATTGCTGAGATTTACTTTTAATTTTATCTCACTTTCAGAATCACAACATGTCAGATGTAAGGTTTCAGTTTCTACCTTTATCAAAATATTATTAAGAATAGGTACATATCCCTTTTCTTCTGAAACACTAACTGCGTATTTTAATGGATCAATCAAATCTTTTTTATCAATTTCAAAATACATATTATTTATCTCCGTTCTGTTTTTTAATTCTTATACACATAGACAACTTCACCAACATTATAGATTTCATCTGGACTATGACTAATAGTCAACATTTCATCAACCTCTTTTTGTTCACATTTTCCACGATTTTTTAAATCATCTTTAATAAAATTAACCGCATCTTCTTCGCTTCCAGCACATACAAAAATTGTAACCCATCGTCCATCAATATATGTTGCGTATTCAAATAACTTCATAATTATTTATCTCCATACTCTATTCTCTCTAATTCCGCTTTTTCTTCACAATCAATTAAATCTATCAATTCATTTCTAGTTTTTTCTTCTTTAATTTCATCTAACAAATCATAGTATTCGCAAAGTGATTTATTAATAATTCCTTTTAACTCTTTTAATTTTGAAAAATCATTAGAATTAATAAGATAACATTCATTGAGGTTTGTATTCTCAATATCTTCTACTTGTTCGTGAATTAAAATATACATTTTTGTTATCTTAACATAATATTCATCATCCATTTGTTAAATCTCTTCTTCAGATATTAAGTATAAATGTAATCAAAATCATCTTGTGCATGAATACTCCCATATTTCTCAACAAGCCACTCATCAACCATATAAGCTAATTGTTCCATATTGGCACACGTAAATGATTTTCTGATCTTTTTATTTTCGGTATGAACTAAAAGCAATGTAATACTTTCTTTGCAAACATAAGTAAATTCAAAATTATCAAGTTGTTTAATTGTTTCTCCATTATTTTCAAACCAAATTAAAGGATTTTGTTTTTCAAAAGAATATCCGCATTTCTTAAACCAATCTTTAACATAATTAATTGCTTGGCTATTAGAATTAAAATTAAAAGTAATACTTTTGTCTGGACATTCACTTAAACAATCAATATGTTCAACTTTTAAAGTTTTTATATTTGACATTTTTCTTTCCAATTAAAAATATTCACTAAGTACAAAACATGGACATTATATCATAACAATAATAAAAGTCAAATTGAAACATAAAAATATTTAAGTAGAAACGCAAATATGATATAATAGTTTTCTAA
>JAHWHN010000003.1 GCA_019323235.1 Candidatus Woesearchaeota archaeon
ACAAGTTGAGATATATCCGATATAGCATTATGCGATAAATCAAGCAATTTTATAGTTGATAGCTTTGCAATTTCAGATAAATCTGAAATATTTTTATCCCAAAGATTTAGCCAAATTACATTGCCATTTTCATCTAATCCGTAATTTGTTTTAACATCATAAAAGTTATCACCTTGTATTAATAAAATATCAAATTGACTTTCAATACTAGAAAGAATTTGGTGGTGTTTTGGATTCATTTATCATTCTCATTCCAACGTGACAAAAGCACTTGTTGTGCAAAATCAGCAACCTCTTGACGTGCATGATGTCCATTTCCCATAATCTTACCTTCTCTTTCTAAGGTTTCAAACAATGCACAAACCTCTTGTTTGGACATATTTCGTATAATATGTTCTAAATAAACAATATTTCCAATAGCTACAATTGCATCCAAAGCACTCTTTCCAATTCCACTTTCTTCTTTAATTTCTTTTAACATTTTATTCACCTTTATTATTCTTTTCTGGAAACATCATTTTTAAAAAAACCATACCAATAATATAATCCTCTCGTTGATTACATTTATGTCCCATCCCACTGACTTTCCTAAGTATCTTTTCATTTCTCAATTTTCTTTCATCTTCTTGACATTCATTGTGTTTATTATCTTGTTCCATTTTCATTTCCTTCTTTTATTTCACTTTGTAATTTTCTATTGAATTAAGCAAATCACAAAGATGTGTTGCCTTTTTAATTATCCAATCTATTGATTTTACTTAATTTAACATTGATTTGTTTCTCAAAACATCTAAAATTTTCGATTTGGATTTCTTCTAACATTTTTTTACTTGCTTTTAAATTTTTTAAATATTAATTAGTAATTCACTATTAAATCTTTTATTAAACTCAAAACCTGCATATCCAAATGGATTGCATACAACCCTTGTATTTCCAATTGAATAATCAAATGAATTATGTGTATGTCCGTGAAAAGCATATAATGGTTCAAACGAACTTATCACACCATCTAACTGTGATACAAAAGTATCATTTAACCTGTCTCCATTAAAACGACTATGTATACTTTTGTGACTAATACCATAATGTGTCACCAAAACATTTTTTCTTATATTGTCTAATTCATTGATAATAAACTCATAAGATTTTTCAAAAAGTCTGTAAACATCAAGTGATGTTAAAAAATTATCTTTATTTTTTATTTTTCTACAATCATTTATATACCTATCGTAATAATACATTGACATTGGATTTTTATTATCAAAACTACTCCATAATGTAGAACATACAAAATAAACATCATCAACTTGATGTACAAAATTATCACCTAAAAATACATTTTTCAAATTTGCTTTTGATATTTCATTTTTTCCACATTCCAGTCCATAATTTATATCGCTACCATAATATTCGTGATTACCAGCAATATAAATTATTTCTCTAAATCTTAGAGAACATTCCTTTAAAAAAGGAATATATGTTTCTGGATATAAAAACATTCCAATATCACCACTTAATACTAAGATTGTATCCTTATCGGATTCCAATCTCGGTAAATCAAATATTCCATTTGAAAATTCCAAATGCAAATCGCTTATTACACGTAAAAACACACTTATCTCCCTCTTTTATCTCACCGTCCGTAAATAGATTTAAAATCAGAAAGTTTAAATATTTTGCTTGCATAATTAAAATTCTTAATTAGTTTTTCGTCACTTTCTATTAACTCATCCGTATTAACAAACGTTAAAGCACGCCCAATATAAAACTTATTCTCAACAAATCTCACTTTCGATTTATATCGAAGATTATTAAATGAAGAACGTGATAATAGTCCAATACAAGTTTGATTTTCATATTGAATATAAAATGTCTTTCTATAAGTATCATCCTTAATTTTTTTATAAAATCTAAAGCAATTTTCTCTTTAATCCATTCACTAGCACTCAATAATGGATAAACTTTCCAAACTCTAACATTTTTATTTTTAACACTCATTTTTAATAACTCTTTTATATTCCGCAAACGCTAAATACACAATGGCTAAAACAATTCCTATTGTTGCATTTAATTTATTAATAACAAATCCACTAACAATAATTGGAATTGATGTTAATAAAAATGCAACTAATAAATTGTATACAAGTTG
>JAHWHN010000011.1 GCA_019323235.1 Candidatus Woesearchaeota archaeon
AAACATCATATCTTGTTTCATATTGCTGGAAACCAAAACTAAATCCTCCCAAATCTATTCCGTAAACATCAGGTTTTATTTCATTACCATCTGCATTTACATTAAAATAATGAGGATAATCTAAATATTCAAAATCAATATCTACTTCTGGCAAAATTGTTTCCATATCTATTAATTCTTCAGAATATAAATCAACAACTGGCAAAATCATATTGTCATATGTTTTTTGTCTTGTTCTATGAGCATAATCAACTGGTTCTAATTCTACTTGCTTGAAATTTTGAGCTCCTTGAACTTGAAGCATTTTTGTAAAGTATAATAGTTGTCTTACGTTTTCTTTTACATCAGAAACTTGCCATCTATTTCCTGGACCAACTTCAAAAGCAAAATCATTAATTGGAGGGAAGTATTTTGAACCAACCATTGAGTTCATAATTAATAAATTAATCATATTTGTTTCTAAGAAATTATTTTCTACTTCCATTCTAGTAATGAATTCTGCTAATTCATACATTTTTTTTAATCTTACAGGAACTAAAACTCCAAAGTTTTCCATTTTCTGAACAGAATCTTCTGAAGAAACTTCTATTGGATAATAAATTTGAATTTGAACACCATCGTCTAAAACATATGTTGTTGCTGTTGGAATATTTGTTTCTGAAGAAACATTAAATCCCTCTTCTTTAAAAATTTGAAAATCTGATAAACATTTGTCTAAATGAAAATTAACATAATTATCAATTTGGGCCTCTATGGATTGGTCTCTTCTTTGTAATCTTTCAAGTCCTGTATTGTAATCACTTTTTAATTGAGGTTTTTCTGAACTAAATGTCGCTACACTTTCGAAATTACTATTTGACTGGTGGAACCAATATGGTACAACAATATTACTTCCTTCCATAAAATAAAATGAATTTGATTCTGTTGGATTAATTTGAGACGGATTTAAATTATAAAAACCAGGATGTAAATATCCTCTATCAAATAAATAACCACCCCTTAATCCCAAAATACTTACTGCATCTTCTCCAACTTGTTCTACACAAGAATGAACATATTCTTGAATTGGTGAAAATTCTTCAGAAACTTCATCTACAAATAAATTACCTCTTGAGGCTTGATCAGGAATAAATACATATAAGATTATACCAAATACTATTATTAGAATTACTGCTATTGCTGCAAAAATTGCAACTTGTCCTCTTTTTTCATATTTTTTCATATAATCCATTGTATTTTTTAGTTTAATAATATATAAACATTATCATTTAGCTATATGCTTTTAATAATTCATATTGCAACCTGAAAGTATCACAAGTTTCTTTTCTTCTACCATCTACTACTTCATTACATACTTCATAATCATTTACTGAGTAAGCGTAATCAATATAACAATTATCTTTCATTTCTTGATTTGATATTAAAGTACAATAATATGATGAATTTGTATTTTTAGATAAATGGTTGTAACAAGCATCTTTTATATTCGAATTGTCTAAACCAGAACATTCTTTTGCAATTTCTGCTGCAGATTTTGACTTCAAATTATCTACAACATATTTGTTGATTTGAAATTCAGAAGTCAATTCTTGTAAACTTCTGCTTGGAAGAGGACAATCCGCCTCACAATTATAATAACTTTCACTTACCTCACAAACAGTATTCCCACAAACTGGAGCTTCACAATCTAAAGAACAAGTAATAAATGATTCACCAGATTCACAAACTCCATTCCCACAACCATCCTCTCTTACAACAGGAGGTCTTACAACAGGAGGGGTGTCATTAATAGTATTATCAATAACTCCAAAATCACAGTCTGATGGACAAGGGTCATTGTCTTCACAAATTTCATTACATAAATTTACTTCACAATCTTCTTCACAATCTTCATTTTCATCACAATCACCATCTCCACATTTTGGGATTACGGTAAAGGAATAAGAAGTTCTTTCAATATTTTCTTCATAAGTAGCTAAAACCTCAACAGTGTATCTTCCAACTTTTGAAGGATTTATAGAAAATGTAGTTTCTCCAACATCAGGACTTACAACTTTACTTCCCGAGTCTTCAGAAAATCCTGATAATTTAAGATCATAACTTAAGTCTACTGAATAATCAGAAGTTGAACCAATATTGTTTATGAAAACTTTAAGATTTAATGCTTGACCTTTTTGGATAGATTTTTGTTCAGAGAAGGAACTTATTACAATTTTAGAATAATCTTCATCAGAAAGATAGAAAGATAACATTAAAAATGCCGAAATTGAAACAATCATCACAACTGCAGCAGAGATTATAATTAAGAATTTTTTATTATTATAAGTGTGAGGATTATATGCCGTAGAAATTGCTTCATTTACTTCAGAGATAGGGTATCCTTGCTTAACTAAAAAGTTTTTTAGTGTTTGTAGATCATATCCTTTTGCATGATATTTTTGAACATAATCTACTAATTTCTGATTTACCATAAATATAACCCCTTCCTCATATAAAAACCAGAATTCCAACTATATAAATGTTACCATAATTCTTGAGAAAATGGCGAATTTTACTTTTTTTGGAATATTTTCGATCATTTCAAAAAAAAACTTAAAAATACCCAGAATCTTTATAAATGAAAAAATGTTACTACAATGAAATGACTGTATTGACGAGATTCGTTTAACAGGGGGTTTATTAAAAATGAATTATAATGATTATAAAAAAAGTGGTTATACAAGAATTTTATTCTTAGTTTCAATGATGTTTATGTTTATGATGAGTGTTGCTAGTGCATCAATTTTTATACAAATTGATGGTCCTTTTGACGGAACTTATGTTCAAGATAACAATGCTACATTCTTATTTACCCCAACAATTTCAAATGAAAGTGTTGTAGATTGCTCTTTATATGGTGATTTCAGTGGAAATTTCATATTAGAAGATACAATCTTAAATGTTACTAATGCTACTCAATATAATTTTGATAAAGCTAACGTAGCTGATGGTTCTTACGCATGGAATGTAAATTGTGTAAGTAATACTACAAGTGCTACTTCTGAAAATAATACAGTTATTTTTGATACTACTTCCCCTAGTGTATCAATAAAATCCCCTCAAACAAACGATAACCTTGCGAATAACTTTTTAGTAAACGTTAATGCAGCAGACAATATTGGTGTAAAAGAAGTTAGAGCTAATGGACAATTATTAACTTTAGCAACTGGTAATTCTTTAAATGGTACTTATGCAGGTACAATTGATAGCAATACTTTAACTGATGGTTTACAAAATATTTTAGTTACTGTTGAAGATAATGCTGGAAATGTTGCTAATGCTAGTGTTGAAGTAATGATTGATAATGTTGCTCCAGAAGTTAGATTTGCTTTCCTTGATAGAGATGAAGATGGGAATATTTACGAAAGTTGGGGATTATACCCAATTCTTGCAGAAGATGAACAATCAGGTATTAATTCAATCTACATAGTTAATAACAGCAATTTTAGATTTTACATGGAAGAAGGTAATGACAATTATGCTTTCTATGAATTAAGATTTGGTTATTACGATTATAACTTAGGCCAATATATTTATCCTCAAGAAGGTCTAAATAATGTTACTTTCTACATTGAAGATAATGCTGGAAATTCAGCATATTATAGTGTTGAGTTTATTGTAGATACTACTAATCCTTTTGGAACTCTTATTTCTCCATTAAATGGTTCTACATATAATAGTAATGATGAAAACATAGAAGTTAGTTTTACATATGGTGATAACTTATCAGGTGTAGAAAATGTTAGAGTTAGAGCTTATGGTTATAATAAAAATGGAAACTATGTTGGTTCAATATACCATTCTAATAGTAGTTTAACTTCTGAAAATGGAACTTATACTTATAATATAGAATCACAATATGAAAATGATGGAAAATATGGTTTATATTTCCAACTTAATGATAAAGCAGGAAATTACTTTAACTCAAGAGATGAATCATATGAAGCTTGCTTTAATGATTGTGAAGCGGTTTGTGAGGCACAATATACAGATTTGGATGATATTGAAGATTGTATTGATAATTGTGATGATGAATGTTGGGATAATAGCTACACTACTTTTATTGAAATTGATAACAATGCTCCATACTTTATGGGAGATTTAATTAAACCTTATACAAATCAAATTTATGATAACACTCCAATTAACATTACTGTTTTAGCAGATGATAGCTATTCAGGTGTTAAAGAAGTTTTATTAGAATCAAACCATGCTGGTGCTGTTGCAAATTTCAGTATGAATAAAATAGATAACACTACATTTAATTTTATTATTGATTCTGTACATTTAAATGAAGGAGATGTTATTGATTTATCATATTATGGAGAAGATAATTTTGGAAATATTGCTTACTTATCTAGCAGAACATTATATGTAGGCAGTAGAGGTCCTATTGTTAATGAATCAAAAGATTGGACTCAAAATATTTCTGAAGGTTCATCACCTGTTACTTTAGATTTAACAGGTTGGGTTTATGATTTAGATAAAGTTGATTCATCATTAACATGGGAATTAATTTTCGATAATAATAATGACGATTTATTTGCTTTAGAATTTAATGCAGATACTCAAGTATTAGTAATTACTTTAGCTAACAATGATGTTTACGGAAGTGAAACACTTTCATTCAAAGTAACTGATACTCAAGGTAATTTTAATTATGCTGTAATGAACATTAATGTATTACCAGTTAATGATGCACCATTTTTCAATTCAACAATTCCTAATTTTATTGTTACTGACAATGGTACAACTCAACACACAATTGATATTACTGATTATTGTGATGACAGTGCAGATGGAAATTATGATTTTGAAGTGACTGTTGATTTAAATCAAGATTTATGGAAATCCCCATTAAACGATATTGTTTATACAAATACAATTACATTCAAAGCTGCAGAAAATGCTGCTCAAGTTGCTAATGTAAGTGATGTTATAACAATTACTTGTTCAGATGGTGAATTAGAAGATAGTACAACTGTTACTGGAACTATTACTCCATTTAATGAACCTCCAGTATCACCAAAATTAGTTAGTCCTGTTGATAACGCTGATTTAACTTTAGTTACTTCAGATCCTTCAGTAGTATTAGAATGGGAAGAAGGTAGCGACCCAGAAAATCAAGACTTAACTTACACTGTTTATGTTAATAACGAAAGCTTAGTTAATACAACTGACTTAACTTACACATTAACAAATGTAGATAATGGTACTTACACATGGTATGTTTTATCTAATGATGGAATGTTTGATTCTGCTAAAGATGAAGAATTTTCTTTCACTGTTGTTGTAGAAGATGATGGTTATAACAATACTGCTCCAGTTTTCAATGGAACTATTCCAGATGTTGAAATGGATGAAGATGATAATTTATTACCAGAAATTAATTTAAATAATTATTTCAGCGATGCTGACGGTGATGTTTTAACTTTCACTAACTCAGATGTTGCAGGAATAACTTTTGAATATGTTAATGGTGCTGCTATTGTAACTCCAGATGAAAACTTATATGGTATAAGAACTGTTGTTTTCACTGGTGCTGATAGATTTAATTCTACACAAAGTAATGAAGTAACTATTGTTATTAATCCAGTTAATGATGCTCCAGTTATTGAAAATATTGCAGATAGAGAAATTCCAGTTGAAAGAGAATTTACTTTAGATGTAGTTGCTGAAGATGTTGACGGAGATGTTTTAACTTATAACATTACTGGTGGACCAGAAGGAATGGTTATTTCACAATCAGGAAGAATTTCAGGATGGACTCCAAGAGTTAATGAATCAGGAGATGTTTATGACATTACTGTAATAGCATCTGATGATAATTTAACAGATAGTGAAACATTTACAATTACTGTTGATCCAAATGTTGAACACAGTTACAAAGTTTCAGGAAATATTAATTTCCAAGGTGTTGAACCAAGTAAAACTTATGAAGAAACATTCACTATTCAAAATGATGGTGGAATTGACTTTGATCAAATTAGTTTAAGTTTATCATCTGATTTAGAAAGTGTTTTCAATGCTAAATTATCAAGTAATAACTTCGCATTAAATGTTGGAGATACTAAAACAATTACTTTAACAATTACTGCTCCAGTTAATGAAACAATTGAAAATGAAATTATTGGAACTATTGCTGTATCTGCTGAAAACATCAACAAAACAATTAATGTTTATACTAAACCATTATCTTACTTAGATATTGAAGAATTAAAAGTTAAAGTTGATGGTAAAAGATCAGAAGTTTTAGATGGTGAAACTATTTCAAAGAATGCAGCTCCTGGTGACTTAATTGAATTTGAAGTTAAAGTATTAAATAATTTAGTAGACTTAGATATGGAAGATGTTGAAGTTGAAATCACAATTTATGATATTGATGATGGTGATGATATTGAATTAGACACTGATGCAGAAGATATTGATGCAGAAGATGATTTCAAATTTGATGATGGCCTTAGCTTCGAAGTACCTTTAATTATTGAAGAAGATATTTATGAAATTTTAATTGAAGTTACTGGTGAAGATGAAGATGGTAATAATCACGAAGTTCAATGGACAATTTATTTAGAAGTTGAAAAAGAAAGACACGAAGTTTTAATGTCCAGAGCAACTATCTCCCCATCAACACTAACTTGTATTAGAAATGCTGACATTGACATCACAACAGTTAACATTGGTAACAATGATGAAGATGTAAGAATTACTGTTAAGAATAGTGAGTTAGATTTAGATGAAGAAAGAGAATTTGAACTTGAAGAAGGTAATGATGAAGATGATGTTAAAAAAGTATTATCATTTAGAGTTGATGTAGATGATGATTTAGAAGGTTCATTCCCTATTGAAGTATCTATGTATGTGGATGATGACTTAGAAGAATCTGAAACACTATATTTAGAAGTAAATGAATGTACTAGAAAAACTACTAGTTCTAGTGGAACTGGTTCAACTGGTTCAAATTCAGGAACTAATACAAACACAAATGCAAATGGTGGATTTGAAATTGTTTCAAGTCCAACAATACCTACTCCAACATCACCAATAGTACAACAAGATGATGACTTATTCGAAAGAATTAGTGATGGAGATTTAACAATTCCTGCTTTAGGAGTTTTAGCAGCTGCTGCAGGTGTATTTGTAATGTTAATGTTACCTAAATAGATTTCTTTTGATATCTAATTTATTTTTTTATATTTTTATTTTTTCATTTTTTAAAACTTCTATAAATAAAACAAACTTCTTGAAGAAACATTTATTTGTTAAAAAAACCACACAATAAATGAAATTAAAATATTATTTCAAAAAAGTAGTCTTTTTACAAAATATAAACTAAAAGGACATTATTTATAAACATTAAATATTTTAGAATTAAAATGATTAAAAAAATAATTGCCTATTCATTAATTATTATAGCAATATTAAATATATTCCTATTCGTTACTAAAAGAATTGATTCTTTATTCTTTTGGTTGATAATTATTTTAATTGCAATTTATGCATATAAAATTCAACCAAAACTTAATATTTAAATACTAATAATTTAATTTTGATGATATGACTGAATTATTTGTTCCTTATTTGATTGCTTTAATCTTTTTAGGATTAGCATCTATTACTGATTTAAAAACTAAAGAAGTTCCTTATTCAATTAGCTATTCTTTTATTATCTTTGCAATAATATTTAGAATTCTTCTATCATTAAGACTATGGAGTTTTATTCCTTTATTAGAAGGACTTTATGGATTTTTGATATTCTTTACAATAGGATATTTACTTTACAAAGTTAATCTATGGGGTGGGGCTGATGCTACGTTGTTATTCGCAATGGGAATATTATTTGGTTTTACTTCTATAAAAGACTTCATGCCAAACTTTTTATTAAATTTGATGATAATTGGAGGGTTTTATGGAATTTTATATTGCTTTTATAAGGGAATTAAAGAAAATTTAGATTATAAATCTCCCAAAGTAATCAGAAAAGTTTATTTGATTTCTTCAATATTACTTTTAATTGGTTATTTTTTAATAAATGATAATTCTTTGAAAATTTCATATTTTTTCTTAATACTAATGATTCCAGTAAGTGTTCTTTTAATTAATTATACTAAACAAGTTCAAGATAAATTGTTAATAAGAAAAGTTTCTATATTGAAATTAACAGAAGGAGATTGGATTAGTGAGAATATTGTTGTTAATGGTAAAATTATTGCCAGGAAAACAGACAATGGTTTGAGTTTAAAACAATTAGAAGAGTTAAAGAAATTATATAAATCTGGAAAATTAAAAGAAGTTATGATGAAAGAAGGCATGCCTTTCATTCCAAGTTTTCTTATTTCTTTAATTGTAACATACTTCTTCGGGAATATTCTTTTATTACTTATTTAAACAATTATCTTTAAAAATATAAGTTCATTAATTATTTCATGAATCAGAATATTGTAAATGAACAAACTTTAGAAGATTTTTGCTATTGTTATGATAGTATTTTCTCAAATTTACAACCTGATTTCCACGATTTTTTAAATCTCCCTTTAAATAAAAGACTAGATCTATCTTTAGCATTAGAATATGAATGTAAACTATCTGAAAAAATATCCCAAATTAATCCAAAATATAAATATGATGAGAATATTGTTTTAGATAGGGTTATTTTAATTAAAAGTTTATATCCTAAAAATATATTAGATAACTTTTGTCCAGAAGTTGTTTTATCTGCTACTATTGCTCAACAATTTTATGAAATGGGTCTTAGAAAAACAGATATTGTAACTAAAAGAACAAATAGTGATTTATGTAAATGCTATAAACAAATGATAAAATCTTACTTTAAATCAATATGTGTTGGATATGAAAATGAAGTTGATTTTTCATTTATATCCTGGAGAGCAGAAAATAAATTAGTTTATCAAGTATTATCATCTCAATATACAGATATGACCATTGTAAATTCAAGTAATTATTCTAAATCTTTTCCTATTGATTTAAGTTCAATCATTTTTAGACCTGAACAAATTAATGATTTAAGGTTAAATTTGTTTGATTTTATAACAGAATAAAAAGTTCTAATTATTCTTAATATATACCGAACATTTAAATACTAATTAATTATAGATTTAACATGGCAAGTATATTTTCTCAAAAATCATTAAAAATTCATATTCTTAGAAAAGTAAAATCTTTTCAGGAAAAAAGGAGGTAAAAAATGGCAGAAAAAAGCGTATTAGATTGGATTGCTTTAGTTTTAGTAATCGTAGGAGCAGTTAACTGGGGTCTTGTTGGAGCATTTGACTTAGACTTAGTAGCTCTATTAGTAGGTAGATGGGCTGTTGTTGCAACTATTGTATACATATTAGTTGGATTATCAGGACTATACACTATTTACTTAGTAACAAAAGAAGAATAAACTTAATTAAAAATGGTCGAAAGACCTTTTTTGTTTTTTTTATTTTTTTTCACTGGACACAGTGGCCAAGTTCTCGCGTTTGATATTTAAATAAAGAAATTAATTTAATTCTTATGACTTACATAGACTTAAATGAATTGAGAAGAACTAAATTAAATTTAGAAACTTATGGTAAAGCTTTTGTTATTACTAGAAATACTTTGATAGCTATTTTAGTAGTTTTATGTATAATTACTCCTTTTACAAATTGGATGATTCCATTTATTGGTAAAATTATTAAGAATGGTATTTCTTTTAGATTTAATTAAGGTAGTCTATGTAATGCTTTTTCTACCCAATTCATACCTGCTTCATCTTTTTTAATTTCAGAAGGCTTTTTTTCTTTTTCTTCTGGATTTGAAGGTTCTTCTTTTTTATTTAAAGCATCAATAATTTGCTTTGACAATGATTCTAAGTCTTCTTTTTGTGCTGGTTTTGGATTCCATTCAAAACTTAATCCATCTTCAGGTTTTCTTGGGATTATATTTATTGAAGAATGTGGAATTTCTTGACCAGCAGAGATTCCATTATTTATTAAAATATTAGTTCCTTGTGCACCAATTACATCAAATAATATTGCAGATAACTTATTTGCCATAATAAACAAACTTGGAAATACATCATCAGATATTTGTTCTATGATTACGTTATGATTTCTTGGTATGATTACTAAATGTCCTACTGAAACTGGATTTTGATCTAAGAAACAAATCATTTCTTCATCTTCATATACTTTAAATTCAATTTCCTCACAATATTTGCAATCTGCCATTTTATGTAAATAAATTTGCTATGTCATCCAAAGATGCTTTTCTTTTTGGAACAATTACATTAGCTTTTTTTTCTTCCTTATTTGGTTTTATTTTATTTTTTGTCTTAGATTCTTCTTTGTTTTCTTCAGAAGATTTATGATGTTTATTTTTACTTCCTTTTGGACGTCCTTTTCTATTCATTGGTTTTGATTTTATATCTAAGTTTTTATCAACATAATATAATTTTGAAGAATCTCTTTGAACTCCCACTTTAAGGACTTTTTCGTGTTCATAGATTTCATCTTCAGGATCATCTTTTCTTTTCATCTTTACTCGAGAAACATCTCCCTCTTTATCTACAAAATATAAATAACCTTTTTCTTTAACTGGTTTTTCTCTTGTGTCTGGGATATTTTGAGGTTCTTCGATTTCAATTGGTTTTTGCAAAATACCAGAAATGTATTTTTTGATATTATCTGCCATTTCTTTTAATTG
Organism: Candidatus Woesearchaeota archaeon; assembly: GCA_019323235.1. Taxonomy (GTDB): domain Archaea; phylum Nanobdellota; class Nanobdellia; order Woesearchaeales; family JABIAG01; genus JAHWHN01. The sequence goes on from JAHWHN010000011.1 coordinate 10,732, forward strand.
AGCTTTATCTATTGAAGCTCTCTTTAGATTAAAACATGTTAGTCCATCATTATCAAATCTTGGGACTATATGTATCATAAAATGTTGAGATTTTTGACCAGCAACCGGACCATTTGCCATAAAAATATTTGTTCCTGAAGCTTTTAATCCTTTCAAACATGCTCTTGATAATTTTTTAGTTGCTAATGATAAATTAGCCATTATTTCATCAGGAATTTGAGGACTAACTTGATAATGGTCTTTTGGAATTAATAAAATATGACCTTTTGTAGCAGGATTTATGTCTAATATTGCAATAGAAAAATCATCTTCATAAACTCTCGTTGATGGAATTTCTCCTTCAATTAATTTACAAAAAATACACTGAGATTTTTGAAATGCTTTTAATTCTTCAGGAGACATTTTAGAGATTTTATCTTTTAATTCTCTTATTTGTTCCTCAGTCATATTTTCAGTATTCATTTTATTTATGTGTGAACCAAAATTTATAGACTCCACCTTCAATTGAATCTAATCTACAAAATCCAAATCTTTCGAATTGTATAACATCTCCAATTTCTAATTGTTCTATGTTTTTTTCTGCAAAACCAGATTTTGTTTTATTATCATCCATTAAGATTTCTACATCTACATTATCTTCTAGAGGTAACCAATGAATTAATTTTTTACCTTCTGTTCTAAAATCATTATAAGATAAATTTGTGAATTCTAATTCACCATTTTCTTTATGTATGAAATTTAAACAATCCATTAATCTAATGTTTTCCATATTTTTCATATCATCAAAGTCTTTTTTTTCGATATAAAAAGAATCATTTGTTTTGAATTTTCTTCCACCTTCCATAACTTCTGGATGTAGGTCTAATTCAATTTCTTGTTCTGGTGCATTTTTAATTGTTATTTCTCTTGGATTTTCTATCATAAAAAATCTTTTAGCTGATTTATCCAATAATCTTCTATTAATTGATGAAATAACAGAAAAGTCTAATACTGAATTTGATTTACTCATCCCAATTACTTTTGCTAATTCGTAATAAGCATCTCTCACAATACCTCTTCTTTTTAAGGCTTTTAAAGTTACTAATCTTGGGTCATCCCAACCAATATACTCTCCAGATTCAACCAAACCTCTAATTTCTCTACCTTGAGTAATTGCTCCCTCAACAGAAACACGAGCATATTGTCTTACTTCAACATGTCCTAAATTGAATAAATCTCTTATATATTTTTGAAGTTCAATTCTTGAATGAAATTCATTACTTCTGTTAACATGAGTAATTCCTAATTCCCCTTCTAATACTGCGCATTCAAAATCATACATTGGCCATGCTTTATATTTTTCTTCATGTCTATAATGTGGATAGTTTACTATTCTGAAAATAACTGGGTCTCTCATTACTGCATTTTTATGTTCCATGTCTATTTTTAATCTTAAAACCATATTTTCATGAAGTCCAGATTTCATTTCATCCCATTCTTTTTTAACTATTTCAACATCTTTAGATCTATGAGAACATTCTTTCATTTCTCTTCTTCCTAAAGACATTTTTTCTTTTTTACAACTACAAGTATAAGCTTGACCTTTTTCTATTAATTCTTCAGCTTTTTTAATTAAATGATCATTATAGTCAGATGCAAAAACTACTTTATCTACTTCGATGCCTAGATAATCAATAACATCTTCTCTCATTGCATCAACATATTCTTGACTTTCTTTTTCAGGATTGGTATCATCAAATCTTAAGATACATTTTCCATCATATTTTTTAGCATACATATAATTAATTAAGAAACTCATTGCATGACCAATATGATTGTATTTACTTGGTTCTGGTGCAATTCTTGTTATAACTTTTCCAACTTCAGCATTTTTCAATTCTGGAAGTTCTTTTCTTTCTTCTTTTCTTTTCTCTTTTGCTTCTTTTTTTGATTCAAAATATTCTGGGTCTAAATCTAAAATTGCTTGTTTTTGTTCTTCTAATGATAAAGAATTAACTTCACGAGCAACTCTATTAATTGCTTGCATAGTTTCTTGCATATTGTCTTTAGCATCTGGAAATTCTCCAACAATTTTACCTACTAAAGCGCCAGGGTTACATTTACCTTTAAATTGTACTGCATTTTGTAATGCATACATTCTAATTGAGTCATCCATGTTCATAACATAAATTAAATTTATGCTCTATATAAAGTTTTTCAGATTCCCGACGTTATTTTAGAGTTTTCTTTCTTATTTTTGTTAATTCTTTAATATGTTCAGAAACATCAAATTCACCATTTTTTGACCTTAAACTAATTACTGGTTTGAAATTATGTTTTTTTGCTACCTTTTCATATTCTTTTAAAAGTTTAACATAACCAAATCTACTTAATTTCTCAATATCTATTTTTTCAAAGTAAAGAATTGACTGGAAAATATGAGCACCAATTATTTGCATAGAATAATTAATTTTTAAATTTAATTTTTTGATTTCATGGTCTGCTTCATCCCAAGAATTTTTTTCAGAAAGTTTTGAATAAGAATCCTCAAAACATTCATTTAATTCCTTTGCTTCTTTTAATGATTTATGATAATAATCTTTAACTGATTCTTCATTTAAATCTAACATATCTTTATATTCTTGATAAAATTTAGCTAATCCTTCTAAAACTACCAATTCATTTACATTCATTAAAGAGTTTCTAAGTTTTTCCCAAAAAGAAACACTTCCTGAATTTTCATATAATTTTTGCAATGCTTTTGATAATTTAATTCTTTTTTTATCAACAATTCTTGAAACGTGATTTATTTGAAGATGCCATAAATGAGTCATTTCATGAGCAATTACCTTTCTAACTAATTTATAAAAAACTTTTGGAGGGTCTTCATCTTTGAAATTTGTTTGAAAATATTTCAGAGAAATAAAATCAAAATTGAGATGAACTCTATATTTCCCCCTTCTAAACTCAGGAATATTTATATAACCTAATCTTTGGTCTTTATCTACTAACTCTTTTGCTCTCTTGATATTTATTTTAAAAGAATTATTTATATGAATAATTATATCTAAACTTGAGAACTTATCTAAATTTTCTAATTCCTTTAGTGAATCTAAGAATTGATTCATTTTATGTTTGTCTGATAAAATAGCAAATCTTTTATTTGTATGATAAATGTTTATTTCAGAACCATTAATTTTTATTCTTTCAATTAATTCTTCTTCGCCTTCATTAATATTAAAAAACATCTTACTTTAATTAAAATAAGATTATATAAATTTTTATAATTTCGAAATAATTATAAATGAAAGTATAATTTAGATACTAGAGGGGTTTAAAATGAATTTTGATATAAATGGTATTTATAATTTAGTTGTTCCATATTTGCCTAAATTGGCAATTGGTTTAATTGTTTTAATAGTTGGTTGGTTCATTTGTGGTTTTATAGCAAGCTTTTTTTCCCATATTATGAAGAAAGCTAAAGTAGAAGATTCTTTAAGAACATTTTTGAGATCTTTAATAAGAATTTCTTTAAAAATTGTATTAATAATTACTGTTGCTTCAATGGTAGGTATTGAAATGACTTCTTTCATTGCAATACTTGCTGCTGCTGGTTTTGCAGTTGGTATGGCTCTACAAGGAAGTTTATCTAATTTTGCAGGAGGTGTTTTAATTTTATTTTTCAAACCTTTTAAAGTTGGAGATACAATTGAAGGACAAGGTTACACTGGAAAAGTAAAAGAAATTCAGATATTTAACACAGTTTTGAAGACTCCAGACAATAAAACAATCATAATTCCTAATGGATCTTTGTCTAATGGTTCTATCACTAATTTTTCAACTGAAAAAAATAGAAGACTAGATATGGTTTTTGGAATTGGATATAAAGATAATGTGGAAAAAGCAAAGAAAATAATTATGGAATTGGTTAAAAAAGATAAACGTATTTTTAGTGATCCAGAGCATTTCCTTAGAGTAACTCAATTAAATAACAGTAGTGTTGACATTACACTAAGGGTTTGGTGTGAATCTAAAGATTTATGGGATATTAACTTTGATATGTTAGAAAATGTTAAGCACGAATTTGACAAAAATAGAATAAGCATTCCATACCCACAAATGGATATACATATGAAGAGGATGTAAGATGGAAGATTGTATTTTTTGTAAAATTATTAAAAATGAAATTCCTTGTGATCATATTTATGATGATGAGAATTTCTTAGCTTTTTTGGATATAAGGCCAGTAAATAAAGGACATGTATTGATAGTTCCTAGGGAACATCATACTAATTTATTAGATATGCCCCCTGAATTATTGGAAAAGTATTTGCCTGTTATTCAAAAAATTGCTAAAGCTACTGTAAAAGCAGTTAAGGCCGATGGATGTAATGTAAGCATAAATAATGGAGCTGCTTCTGGACAAGTTATTTTTCATACCCATTTCCATATAATTCCAAGATTTGAGAATGATGGATTGAAGGTATGGCCTAGAAATGAGGAAACGTTTAATTTCAAAGAAGTTGGTGAAAGCATTAAGAAGCTTCTATAAAACCGAAGCTTTTTTAAATAATTTAGAGTTTTTTTAACTTAATTTTGGCGGTGTAGCATAGCTTGGTCTATTGCGCAGGACTCATATCACATGAGTGGTGAACCTTTCGAGGTAATGATCAGTGTAAGAAATCCTGAGGTCGGGCGTTCAAATCCCCCCACCGCCAGTATTTTTCTTAAAGTTTTTATATTAGTTTAATATATTTAAAATCATGAAATACGTTATTTTACTTTTATCTATTATGCTCTTGCTTTCTGCTTGTGCTAATGAAGTTGATTTAAATGAAAATGATACTGATGATGGTTCTAATGTTAAATTAGAAGTTAAAGAACCACCAAAAGGTGATTTATGTGCTGAAAAGTATTGCCAACCAGAAAGGTGTTGCCACCCTAAAAAATGTGTTGCTTTAGATGAACCTTTAGATTGTTCAGATACTTATTGTACTTTAGATTACCAAGAAGATGATATTGTATCAACAGACTGTGCATGCATTAATAATACTTGTACTACTGTAAAAAACGATTAAACTTATAAATTAATTATATTTTATTTATAGAATGATTATAGGATGCGTGGGGAAACCTTCAGTTGGAAAAAGTACTTTTTTTAAGTCTGCAACTTTAGCAGAAGTAGAAATAGCTTCTTATCCCTTTACTACAATTAAACCTAATGAAGGTATGGGTTTTGTTAAAATTCCTGATGTGGCTAGAGATTTTGGTAAATCCGCTAATCCTAGAGAAGGGTTTGTTCTTAAAGATAAAAGATTCGTACCTGTTCAAATGATTGATGTTGCAGGATTAGTTCCAGGTGCTCATGAAGGAGAGGGTATGGGTAACCAATTTTTGGATGATTTAAGACAGGCAGATGTTTTAATTCACGTGATAGATGTTTCAGGTTCAACTAATGCAAAAGGTGAAGCTATTGAAATGGGAACTTATGATCCTCAAGAAGATATTAAATTTTTAGAAGTAGAATTAGACCATTGGTATTATGGAATTTTACAAAAAGGTTGGGCAAAATTCGCTAGACAAATCCAACAAGAACATGGAGATATTGTAAAAGCATTAGCTAAACAATTATCTGGATTAAAGGTTACAATTCCTCTAGTTGAAAAATCTATTAAAAATTTAGGTCTTGCTGATACCATTCCTACAGACTGGACCGAAAAACAATTGTTTGATTTAGCAAGAGACTTTAGAAAATCTACCAAACCTATGATTATTGCTTGTAATAAGATTGATAAAAAAACAGGACATGAAAATTATATTAAGTTAAAAGCTGAAAATCCGGATTTGATTTTAATTCCTTGTTCTGCTGAATCAGAATTAGCATTAAGAGAAGCCGCTAAACATGAATTAATAGAATATGTTCCAGGAGAAACTTCTTTTACAATTACTGAGAAAGGTAATTCTATGTTAAATGAAAAACAGAAGGCAGCTTTAAATTATATTAAAGAAAATATTTTAGATAAATATGTTGAAGGTACTGGTGTTCAATCTGTTCTTAATTTAGCAGTATTTGGATTATTAAAATATATTGCAATACATCCAGGTGGCGCTTCTAAATTAGAAGATAGAGATGGAAATGTTCTTCCTGATTGTTTCTTAATGCCTCCTGGCACAACAGCATTAGATTTTGC
>JAHWHN010000066.1 GCA_019323235.1 Candidatus Woesearchaeota archaeon
ATATCTAAAAATTCATGTCCAATTGTTCTCATAAATTGAGTAAATTCAACTTCATTTAAAAAAGTAAGTATAAATTACGATTAATTTTTTAAATAAAGTTCTAATTCCGAGCATAATGAATAAGAAAGCGGATTTAGAAGGCAGATTAGATGAAATATTCAATAAACAAAGAAAATCAAAACTAGTCACTCCAATCTATCTAAAAAAAGAGTTTTCTGAATACTTTGAAGATCAAGCAAAGTTAAATCTATTAAAAGGACATGGAGTTTTAAACTATAATGACTCATTATTTTCTTACGAAGAAGCAGAATTATACATGGATATTGTAGATGAATTAGGCTCAATGATATTAAATAATCTTCACAAAAAAGAATTATCAAAAAAACTAGATATTCCTTTAAAATATTTAAATAAATTATTAAAAGAAAGTGAATATGTAAGAGATTTTCCACTTGGGCAGGGATTACAATATTATTCATTAAAAGAAGAAGAAGAATTTCTAAAAGAATTAGATGATAAATATATAAAAATTAAGAAAGATAAAGTTGCAAAAGTTCTTAAAAAAGTAAAAAGAGAAGAAGTAAAAATAAAGGAAAAAATATCTTCCAAAAAAGAACTAAAATCAAATTTTTATTTAAGAGCAATGTACGCAATGGTTGATTTTGATGTGCAAGGTGATGCTTTAAAAGAATATTCTTATGCAATTAAAAGAGCTGAAGAAGCTTATGATACTGAAATTGAAAGAATTTTTGATAGTGCTTCAAGAAAATTAAAGATCCCTTATTCTGGCTTACATTTGGCTGCTAGATTATATTTGGGTGCTTCAAAAGATTCTAAAGACAGATTAATGAAATTTGCTAAAAGAATTTACTTAGATTTATCAGAAAAAGAAAAAAAACCTTGGATTAAAAAATTATATCAGAAAAAAGAATAATTCTTAATAAAATATTTAAATACATCAAATAAAGTTCTACTATGTCTTTAAAAACAATGGGGGTAGATGAAGCTGGTAAAGGTCCAGTGTTAGGTCCATTAGTTATGTGTGGAGCTATGATAGATAGTTCTAAACTAAATAAACTAAATAAAATTGGTGTTAAAGATTCTAAAGAATTAACAAAAAAACAAAGAGAAGAAATCTTTGAAAAACTAATAAAATTACCAGATTTACAATATAAATTAATCATAAAACAACCAAAAGAAATAGATGAGCATGTAAATTCTGAAGTCTCAAGCTTAAATAAATTAGAATTAGAAATGAATGCTGAATTAATTAATGATTTAAGCCCTGATGAAGTAATTGTTGATTGTCCTGATGTCAACTTGGAAAAATACAAAACTACTCTTAAAACAAAAATAAATGACAAAATTGACTTAAAAGTAGAACATAAATCCGAACGTCATACAATAGTTGCTACGGCTTCAATTATAGCTAAAGTAACTAGAGATAGATATATTGAAAAATTAAAAGAAGAACTAGAAATAGACTTTGGTTCAGGCTATTCTTCAGATCCTTATACTAAAAAATTCATACAAAAAAACTGGAATAAACGGATATATTCTGGCATTATAAGAAAATCTTGGGCGACTTATAAAAATTTAAAGAAAGAAAAATCACAAACCTCATTGTTGAAATTTTAAAATTTTTAAAAAACCACTTAATTGAATAATTTCATCAAAGAATAAAGTTTTAAAGTATAAAGATTAAGATAAATGATTAAATATATTAAACTTATAATTTTATATCTCTGCTTAAAAGTTTTAGACTAATCTGTCAAATTAGAACATATCTTTATAAGTTTAGCAAAGTACCACCAACTCATGACATATTCAGAAGAATTAAAAAAATTTTACACTGAAAATTTCGGAAATTATCATGATGATTTAATTAGTTTTGATGAGATGGTAAGGTATGATATTTCAGATCATAACTACCAAAGTGTCAGAAATACTAACGATTTTAATGGTTTTGTGCCTTCTAGATTTGATTCTCAACTTGATGTTAAAGCTAAATTAAGCAAAATTTCAACAATTCTATATGGTGAAAAGCATAGAATTAAATCAATTGAACAACATATTAATTGTACTACTGAACCATATAAAGTAATATGCGAAAATAAAGGGGCAGAGAACATATTTTATGTTAAAAAACCAAGCCTAGAGAGGGTTTTTGGTAAAACTCTAAACAATTTATTAAGACCAGAACAAAAGATTCAATACGTATTTAATGAAGATTCCTTTATTTGTAATCAAGTTCCAGGTAAAGAATTTGAAGAAAAAAACAAGTTTTTTTATGGAAGTCACTTACCTTTTTTAGAAGAATTAATCAGAACTCATGTTTTTACTAA
>JAHWHN010000067.1 GCA_019323235.1 Candidatus Woesearchaeota archaeon
ACAATAGGGGAGCGGAAAACTCAAACCATTGGTTTTGAAACCATTCGAGCAGGTGATATTGTTGGTGAACACACCGTCATGTTTGCAGGCATCGGCGAACGGGTTGAAATTTCACACAAAGCATCGAGTCTCATGACTTTTGCGAATGGCGCAGTACGCGCCGCAGAATGGATCATGCAATATGATCAAGGCTTATTTGATATGCAGGATGTATTGGGTTTGCGCTGATTGTTTGAAAAATTGAAAAATGCTTATAAATGAAAGATTTGTTTCAATCTAAGTCCATTTGTTAAATTGATTCAACACATTTTTATGATAAAAAAACCGCCGCCCACAAAGGTAGCGGGTTTTTTAATTTATGCTATAATTTCGCTTAAACTTGTCTCACACAAAGAGGGTTAAAATAAACAATGATAGACTATGACCTTTCAAAATTGAATTCATCAGAGGTATTTGAAAACATTTCACGAGATTTACTTCAAAGAGAATTGACTATTACTTTCGAAAGTTTTAAGAATGGTGCTGATCAAGGAATAGATTTTAGACATATGATTAGCAAAGACAAGGCGATAATAGTTCAAGCAAAAAAGTATAGAGACATTGATCAAGTGATAAATGCATTTAAATACTGTGAATTACCCAAAGTTCGAAAACTTAAGCCCTACCGATATATCATAACTACAAGTGCCGAATTAAAGCCTGAGGATAAAGATAAAATTTTATCAAAATTTGAAGATTTTATTGAAAAACCAGGAGACATTTTTAGTCAAAAGGACTTAAACAATTTGCTAGGTAAGTATCCCGATATTGAAAGAAAATATCCTGAATTGTGGCTTACAAGTACTAATATTTTAGAGAGGATATTACACGGTAAAGTTTACAATCAATCAGAATTTGAATGGGAAGAAATCAAGGAACAAGCAGAATTATATGTCCACAACGAAAGTTTTGATAAAGCTTTAGAAATTCTAGAAAAACACAGGTACTTAATAATTTCAGGTATTCCTGGAATTGGAAAAACCACTTTAGCAAGAATGATAGTAAATTACTTATTATCTAGAGATAAAGATATTGACTTTATTTTTCTGAGAGAAATTGATGATGGTTATAACCCATTTATACCTGAAAAAAAGCAAATCTTTTTCTTTGATGATTTTTTAGGAAGTAATTTTTTAAAAAATAAACTTCATTCAGGAGATGATAGCAGGATTGTAAGCTTCATTAAAAGAATAAAAAAATCTCGTAATAAGTACTTAATATGTACAACAAGAGAATACACATTAAATCAAGCTAAATATGAATACGAAACTATCGGAAATTTTGATATAGAAGTTGCTAAATGTATATTAGATTTGTCTTCCTACACAAATATCATCAAAGCCAAAATACTTCGTAATCACCTATATCATGCAAGAGTGCCTTTAACACACATTACAAACTTTATTGAAAGCGAATCCTATTTAAAACTTGTAAGACATCAAAATTATAACCCAAGAATAATTGAAACCTTTGTTAATTTTGTTAATTGGGAGGAATATTCACCTAACCAATTTACCGAAGACTTAATTTCATTTTTTGATAATCCTGAAAAGGTTTGGATTCACGCATACGAAAATACGCTAAATAAATTTTCTCAATCTTCATTGTTAGTCCTTTTAACTATGGGAAACCGCGCCTTGTTAGATGATTGGGAGAAAGCTACAAAAGAATATTTTAAAATAAATCATTCTGAATCTTTTGATTCAAGAAAGTTTAATAAAACTATCAAAGAATTAGAGAATACATTTATAAAAATTTGGATAGATTCAAATGGTAAAACAGCGATTAGGTATCAGAACCCTTCGATACAAGATTTCCTTGTTAATTTTTTAAAAGATAACTCAAGCAAAATCGAAAATCTATTAAAATCAATCATTTTCATAAATCAGTTTTTTGAAGTATTCACAACAAAAAATTCATTATCTAGCAAACTCGACAAGATATTATTAGACGAGGAGCTTACTAATATCGCAATCAATAGACTTATAAATAAATATCCAGAATGGAAAAGTTCGAGAATTAACTTGGGCCAGTTTAAAGGTAAGTACGAGTTTTCTGAACCTGTAGAGATTTGGTACGAAACATGTAATGATTATGAGCTTTTATTCGATATTCAAAGTGAATTTTGCGGAAAAAATAGCGCACCAATAGAGGAAGTATTACACAAAGAATTTCAGAAACGAATTTATTTTGATGACACA
>JAHWHN010000068.1 GCA_019323235.1 Candidatus Woesearchaeota archaeon
GTTATGGTTTAATACTTCCAATGATGTTAGGGATTGGAGTATGGTTTCTATTAGGTGGATATTTATTCATCAGTTTTATTTTACTAGCTATTGAATCACTAAAACATTTCAAAGAATTTTTCAAAAATTCTCCGAATTATTATTTGTCTGCTTTATTGTTGACTGTATTGGTTGTTTCATTTGTTTTGTTAACTGCATTGCTTGATAGTTTTATAACAATTGACCCGGGAGCATTACTTTCCATTGTTAATTTTATTTTTAGAGATTTAATTCCTATTACTTATTCAATTGCAATTTTATTTTCACCATTTATTATATTCTCATTATTCTCTTTATTTTTTATCTTTAGAATTAAAGAAAGATTGTTTTATGCATGGATTTATTTATTATTTCTTTCTTTATTTTTCACAAATGAATTAACTTTTATTTTTTCAGCTTTACTATTTGTATCTTTCATTATTACTCTTCCTTTTAATTACATTAGAAAGAAATATGTCTTGATATTTTTTGGAGTTTTATTCTTAATAATGTTATTATCTTTTGCACCAATTATTTTTTCTTCCTATTCAAAAAATCAAGAATATCTAAAAAGAGGTTATGTTGATGTGGGTATAGAATGTAATGAATGTAACGATCCTGCTACTAAAGAATTAACTTGTTATTCATTATGTTCCGGTAATTTATTGAAGAATGTTTTACAAAATGAAATCCCTGCTTCATCATATTCTTATTATGGGAGATTAAGTTATAGATACGAGGATAGATTTAAATTTCAATCTTGTAAAGGAAACAGTTGTACATATTGCAGGTGTGATGTGGGAAAAATAGATAAAGATAGTTTTATTTTTACTTCTTACAAAAGTGATAATTTTAGACCATCAGGTAATCAAGCTCATTCTTTAATGAAAGACATAGAATATTGTGATTCTTTTTGTGATGATGAAGTTTCCAGAAGAGAAGCAATTTGTCCAGAAACTGATTTTATTTTAGAAAATTATTATGAAGGAAAATCATTAATTAATCCTGAAGAAAGAATTTGTTCTTGTGACATAAAAATTATTGAAGAAACTTCAAGAGTTAGATGTGAAGTTCATTAAACAGCATATCTTAAAATTGCAGCAATTTTACCAATATCTTTCAATTGAGCTCCCTCAGTTGTTTCAATAGAGATTAATTTTACTTCTGTAGAAAATTCTTCTGCAACTCTTTCAAATTCATCAATTTTCTCATCATCAAGAACTTCAGAAAGTAATAAAGTTTCAACAGCACCCATCTTCAGTTTTTCCATAACGTCTGCTTCTCCGTAAGTAATTTTATCAGGGGTTTTAGCAAGAATCTCAAAAAAGTTTCTCATTGTTTTCTTCTCATCAGCAACTTCTTCAGCAGCAAGAACATCCTCACTTTTGTTTAATAATTCTTGAAGTCCGAATTCATCAGTATATGATAAGTCTTTAATTGCAATAATTTTTTGTTTAACTTCATTAGTTATGTAATTTCCTTCAACAAAATCATATTTTGTAGGGCCAGGTCCGCCAACTAAAATGCCTTTTAAATTTTCCATTGTTAGAAATTGTTCTTTAAGATACTCTCCAACCTTTTTATAATGATCTTTAGCAGCTCCTTCTCTTAATCTTGCAAACCTCTGAGCGGACTGTCCTCCGGCTCTGAATTTTCCAGGAACTTCGGAATGTGTTTTTAATAAAGGAATAATTGTTTTTCCTTTTAGGATTGCAATAATTGCATCTCTTCTGTCCATAATAACCATTCCGTAAATCTCTTTACTTTCCATCATTTCTTCAATTGGTTCAAGAACAAAAGCCTTGTCGCATCTGTATATTCTAATTTTAAGAGGAATAGGTGGTTCTATACTCCAAACTCTAACATCTGATTGTCCTTCTTTTTCAGAAACATTTCCACTAAAAGCAGCTAATCCATTTTCTGGAGTTCTTTTATAGAGTCTTAAATGTTGAAGCATTTTTTCTAAAGCATCCTGCACGTTTTTTCTTGTAGCAGTAGATTTAATGTTAGAAGCAGTACCTTGCTCTTGAAAAATTTGCTGTGTAACTTTATTAATATCATATCCTGCAGGGATGTATACACTAACTAATTCTGTATGCCTGCCTCTAAATGATTCTAAGTCCTTCACAAATTTTTTTAATTTGTGACGCTGTTGTGACGTCATTGCCATAATGTTAAGTGTGAGAAAGGCGTTTATAAACGTTTTGGTAGTTTTTATATAATTTGAATGATTAAATGCATGCATGGACGATATAAACAGGGCTGAAGTTCTGGAATTAGAACAATCCTTAGATGGTCCGAAAGAAGAATCAATTAAGGCTGCAAGGATGCTAGTTTTAATATATGAAGCTGCAAGAAATCAGTCTGATTTAGATA
>JAHWHN010000069.1 GCA_019323235.1 Candidatus Woesearchaeota archaeon
AAACCAGATATTTCTTTAGCTAAGGAGAAGTTGGACTGGAGTCCAAAAGTTCATCTTGAGGAAGGCTTAAAAAAAACAATTGAGTATTTTAGGTCATTATAATGAAAATGATAAAAATTTCAAAGAGCTATTTCTTAATAATGCCAGTAATTGCATTATTTTTTTATAGCTGTTGTACTAATAATATTTATTCTCAGTATTTTAGAGCATTAGGTGGAGCAATTATAGGATTATTGATTTCATTTATTTTAATTAAGAAGAAATAATTACGTTAATTGTTTAAATATCTTGAAAGACTTATATAATTGAAACCTCAGAACAAAATTAACGCAGACTGCTAAAAAACTAACTATGAATGCGGGAAATCCAGCCAGGTCAACAAAAATCCATACGAGTAAAGAAGATAACCCTAATAATATAAAGAATATTAAGCTGCCTGCAAATACATAGTGAATGAATCCTCTTCCATCTAATAATCCAACCGTTTTATAAATCGGATATTTAATTAAGAAAACAAAAATAGTAAGTGGGATATAAATCAAAAGACTTGGAAATCCTTTAATGTCTACTAATATTCCCATTATTAAACTTGTAAAAATAGTAAATATTACACCTAAAATAAGATATCTTGAGAAATGATGTCTAGTTAATTTTAAAGCGATTTTTTTTAATTCAGTATAATATTTCATTAATGTGTTTAAATCGATTGAATATTTAAGCTTTTAGATGGGTGATTGTACCCAAAAAGTGGTAAAAAATCAAAAATCTTTATAAATGATGTTAAATGAGCTGTTATATGGAAAAAGATTATTTACCGTTATATGAAATAGTAAATTATTTTTATAATGGAGAAGAGTTAGAATTTGTTAAAAATGAAAATTATGAGGAAGATCTTCATTTAATTGACAAAACTGATTTATTTGAACGTACTGCAATTTGGCATAATGGAGAAATAGAATATAATGCTGAATTTGATTGTGAATCTTCAAAGGAAGATTTACCTTATGATACAAAAAAATTAACTGCTTGTTGTCTTGATTATTATTTCTCAGTTACTAGTTTCGAAGGGGAGTATAATATTAATGGTATTGAATCAACAGTTAATAAACCTAATGATGATGGCTACATACCTTATGGAAAACCATTTGGATTACTTGTTCCAGACCAAACTTCTGTTATAGAATTTTTAAAAAAAAGATTAAATCTTAAGGATAAGGTTCATAATCTTTAAGTAAAGATTTTTCTCTTAATATGTTATGATTATGTTCAATCATATCATCATCAACTTTCCATTTAGTGCATTCACAAACATGAGAATATAGATGAGGGGAGTTTGGTTTTGCAGCTTTATTTTCTGCATAACTTGCATCATGCTCATTTTTTAATACTCTATGGTATATGTGAATTATTATTGTTTTAACTTCAATTCTTAATTTTTGTTTAAGGATATTATCTTCAATCTCTATCATTTGTGGTTCTGTATCATGAATTACAAAAATTAAATTATTGTGGTTTGTATTATCTTTATGACCATATAATTTACTATTACGATATTGGTGGAAATCAGATTTAAATTTATCCATTGAAAATTTAATTGCAATAATAGAATTTCTTATTCTTGTCTGTAAGCTACCTGATACTCTTGTAAAATCAGAATCATTAGTTTCAATTCCAGGCTTAACTAGTAATTGAGCTCTAAATATTTTTTTTTCTTTGTCAACATAAAAATCGAGATCTCGGTTCTTTAGTATTTTTGCAAGTCTACCTTTAGCTTCAAAAAGTTCAATACTCGTTTCAATTAATTTTATATAATGGCCACCTTCATATTTTATATTTTTCTTAGGTCTTACTGGACCCCCATTTAATATTTTTTCTAATTGTTCTAATCTATAAAGCATCTCATTTATGTTATCATGACATAATACTTCCATACCTTTTCTTTTTAATATATCTTGAAAATCTTCAACAATTTGTCTTAAATTATTTATTTTTTCTAATAAATTATTTTTGTCTTTATCTTTTACAGGACCATGAGCTCCATTATATTCCTTATCCCAACTTTTAAAATTTAAAATTAAATCAGTTCTTATTCTCATATATTGTTTTCTAAATCTAGTTCTGTTATGATAATTTCTATTTTCTTTTCCTCTAAAAAAATCATTCTCGATACCTACTAGTTCAACTAATTCTTTAAAATGAGTTCTGATTTTATGATTCTCAAACATACTCTAAATTTAGATATTTAGTATATAAGTATTTCCATTTAGAAAAATAAGGGTGGACAGCTTACCGATTTTCCCGCGTAATGCAGTACTCACCAATACGGAGGCTTTCTTAACTGCCGTGTTCGAGATGGGAACGGGTGAACCAAGCCCCTTTGGCCGTCCAATAGGTAGAATCTATGGTTGATTTATAAAGCTTTCTGAAAATTATTTCATCTTAATTATTAATTCGGCTAAAAATGCCATTATGCAAATTTGTATGCCCGACAAGAAAAATACTAAAGGAGAACTACCTATATTCCAGCTGTTCATTATCTGAAATATAGCTATAATTATTCCTACAAGCATCAAAGTTAGACCTGGCAAAAGAAATATTTTTAATGGTTTGAAAAAAATGGCTAATCTTGTGATAAGGAAAATAAATTTAAAAAAATCTCTTGCTTTTATTGAGGATTTACCTTTTCTTTTATAATAATTAATTGGTATGAATTTAACATCATAACCTGAAAGAATACTTGAAATTGTAATTGTTGTTGTTAATGAAAAGCCATCAGGAAATAAATTGTAAAATTCTTCAGCTAATTCTCTTTTAAAAACTCTTAATCCTGAATTTAAATCTGGAATCTTTTGGCCTGTTATTATTCTAGCAAAAAGTTTTAGAAATTCTTTTGCAACTTTCTTAGAAAATGGAACGTGAACATTTTTGCCAGTTCTTGAACCAATAACCATGTCGTATTTATCGGTATGTTTAATTAAATTAGGTATATCTTCAATAGGATATGTTCCGTCTGCATCTGTAATTATAAAGAAGTCTCCTTTGGCAATTTTAAATCCTTTTTTTAAAGAACCACCATATCCTTTGTTGGAATTGTTGTTAATTAAAATTATGCCTTCCGTATTTGAAAGAATCTCTTTTGAATTATCTGTTGAACAATCATTTATGCAAATAATTTCATGATCATAACCTTTCATAACTAACTTAATTCTAGAAATAGTATCTGATAGACTTTTTTCTTCATTATAAACAGGAACAATTACTGAATACATAAATTACAAGAGTGGTTATGTAGTTAATAAAGATTTTGAAAAAAATTAAGTTTATATTTTATTTTTCAAGAATTAATTTAATTTCTTTAGAATAAAGATAGCCTTTTGTCTTTTTTATTTTAAATCCTACATCTTTGCAAAACAATTTAATTAAGTGTTTTGTAAATAATGTATAGTGAATGCTTCTTTCTTTCTTAAAAGAAGTATTCATATACCAATACCAGAAGTGATTTAGATCAAAAAATAAGTTAATTATAATTAGAGGCAGATATTGACAGTTTGGAACAACAAGTCTCATTT
>JAHWHN010000070.1 GCA_019323235.1 Candidatus Woesearchaeota archaeon
AATTATTTCTAAAAAAATAAATGTGGCGGTGGGGGGATTTGAACGCCCGACCTCAGGATTTCTTACAGTCATCGCCCGAAGGCTCCTCACTCAATGTTATGAGTCCTGCGCAATAGACCAGACTATGCTACACCGCCTCAATGAGATAAAAAGATGAGAATTAATTTAAAAAGGCTTCGGTTATACAAAAGTTTATATATATAAATTATAAAATAAGAATATGAATTTACAAAGTGTATTGAGTTCTTTTATTAAAGAAAAAAGAAAAGAAGGAAAAGAAGAACTAATTCATTCTGAAGAGTTTAAAGGAACTAAGATAAGGATATATCATCACTCTAAAAAACAAACATTCATTTGTCATGGGCATGACTTGGATTTTATTCTTTTCATTATAAAAAATTTATCAGACTTAAATAAATTCAAAGAAATTGAAATTGTATTTCATTTAGATAAAAGGTTAATTGAAGAAAGAGATGAAGAATATCAATCCGTTGTAAGGATGGTAAATCAAGATGGAAGATCAGGTTACATAAATAAGTATGATATACGAGAAGGAAAGTATAGAATCCATATAAACGAAGATTATTTGCTTCTATATTCATCTCAAAAAAAAGATACAACTAAAGAAATTAGAGAATTTATGTATTATGAATTAAAAAGGATATTAGAACATGAGATTGTGCATTTATGGCACTTCAGAGTTAATCATGTCGAAGAAATAATGGAAAAAAATGCACATAAATTATCAAATGCAATATACAAAATTAAAAATCAAAAACTTAGAAGTTGGAAAAAAATTAGAATTTTTCTTTTAGAATTAATACAATTGATTGTATATGAGGGTGCCGCAAAATATTCTGAAATGTTCAAAAAAGGAGTACCTCTAAATGAAAAATCTGCAAAAGCAGTTTATAAAAATTCAGAAAATTTAGCAAAAAAATTACAAAATAATTTTAATGAAGTATACAAACCATTAATTGAAGGAAAAAATCTCATCGGTGCAGAAATATATTGGTTAAAAGAAGATTCTAAAGACATTCCTTATGATTTAGGAATGCACATATATCACTACATACTTACATTCACAGATTATACTTTTGAAGAACTTTGTGAATTAAAATATAATAAACTTATTAAATTGTATGAAAAAACATGTGATGACCAAAATATTAAACCTCTTGTAAGCCTTAATTCAAAAAAAGGAGTGTTTGATTTTTCTAAGAATGTTCAGAAATTACATGAAATAAGAAGGAATAAAAATAAACTTAAGAAGGCAAGTTAGCTTTCAATACGTCAATCCATTTATCAGGATTCTTAACTTCCAAAAAACTTCCTAATCTAAAAATTACAACATTTTCAACTTTTAATTTTTTCATAAATTTCAAATCTTTTTTTAACTCTTTTGGTGAAGAGTAGCAAGGTTCATTTCCAAATATTCCTGGAGTGATTAATCCAACTGCAAAACTAATCTCTTTTTTGAATTTTAATTTTCTCTTAATTAACCATTTCATATAAAGATTATAAATAGGCAAAAAGAAATTTGGAATAAAGGAAGAATAGTGAATAAAATTATACTTTAAATCTTTAGAGTAAGTCATACCCATATTTCTTCCGATCCAGTCTGGAAATGAAAATGTTGAAAGCATGATGTCTGTATCTTTGGATAATTTTTTAATTTTATTAAGTAAGTATTTATGATTTTTACCCCTTATGAAACAATATTTCAATAACCAAAAAACCATTCCTAATTTATACTTTCCTTGAGGCAAGGGAGGTTCAATGTCAAGCTTAATTTTCATTCCTTTATACTGATCTAATGAATCAATATCTTCTTTTTTAGTATGAGAAGAAAACCAATAACCTTTTTCTTTAGAAAGTACAGGCCAAGCCCTTACAATTTTAATATTTGAATAATCTTTATATTTCAAAAAATCTTCTTTTGATCTGCATACAACACCCGTTTCTGCAATAAAGTTATTTTTCTCAAAAATATGATTCAATCTTTCCCAATCTACTTTTTCCGGAAATTCGCACCAAAATAAATATTTCATAATCAAAATAAAGAATTGTTATTTATTAAGATTTTTATTTAACAGGAATAGAAAGAAATCTTTTTCTCTCAACGTTAATTATATAAGAAAATAATATAAAAATCCCAATCAAGATTATAATAAGGTAATTTTTTGATTTAAACAATATTGGTTCAAATATATAATATGCTACAACTATTCCTATTAAATAGCAGAATAAGAAGAATATTAAAGTTGCAACTGTCTCTCCAGCATAAACTGCGAAATTTCCATGTTTTTTCAATCTTTTTTTTGTTGCTCCTTTTGCATAATCCGCAACAGGAAATATCACATAACGGTTAATCATATCTGAAAATACCACCAAAGTTCCTGCACTAATTATTAGAGAAATAATTCTTATATGCTTTGTCAGCCATAGTGGTCCAAGTATTGCCATGATAAAAAGTTAAGAAGGTAGTTTATATATTTTGTTTTTTTTAGTAAAACATATATACTTCTTTTAAAACAAATAAGTATGGATAAAGAAATCGTAAAACTTTGCAAACAAATTGAAAAAGAAAATAATGTCAAAATAATTTTCGCAATAGAGAATGGAAGCAGAGCATGGAGAATGGATAGCAAGGATTCGGATTATGATGTACGATTTGTTTATAAAAGGGAAAAAGACGATTATTTAACTTTAACAAAAGAAAAAGATGTAATTAATTTAGATAAAGGATTAATTGATATGAGTGGTTTTGATATTTTCAAATATTTGGAATTATTATCCGGTTCAAATCCAACAACGATAGAATGGCTTATGTCAGATATTGTTTACTACGGAAAACAGCCTAAAGAATTAAGAGATTATGCAATTAAGCATTTCTCTGAAAAAGCATTATATTACCATTATAAATCAATGTGCAAAAATAATTATATAAAATACATTAAATCAGGAGATTTAGTAACTTATAAAAAATATCTTTATGCTTTAAGAGGATTAACTAATGCATTATATGTCAAAAAAAATAAAACACTTCCTCCAATTATATTTATCAAAGCCATCAAAGTTCTGCCTATATTCTTAC
>JAHWHN010000071.1 GCA_019323235.1 Candidatus Woesearchaeota archaeon
AGTTTTCATATTTTTTTTATTTGTTTGAATTTGTATGATACTAATATAACCAACGTTTTCGATATATTAAAATCTGAAATGTTAATAAATGTTAAAATTTTCTAATATCTTAACAACTTTTTCCCACCCATGATTAGTAATATAAGAATCTCTTTTCCAACTCCCTCTAAATTTTTTTAATTTTCTACATTCAACACCAAAAACATTCTTACTAATTACTTCTCTCATTCCATGTCCATCCTTAGTTCCTTCACATTTTATAATATCTCCGACTTTGACAATTTCTTTTAAAGACTCTCCTTTTTTTATTTTTTGTTCTTTTAAAAGTTCGTATTTTTTTCTATTTTCTAAACTTTTCCTATGTCTTTCTAATCTATCTTCTTCAAATTCCCTTTCATCTTTTTCTTTGGCTTTCTTATCAATTAAAGAAATAAGTTTGTGTCTATCTTTATGAGATAAGTTATAAAGATATTCTATTATTTGTTCCCTTGTAATTTCCATATTTTAAAATTTAACTATTTCCCAATCACTTTCATTAACATTATAATGTTGATCTACCCAATAACATTTATTAGAAAAATTCTCATTTAATCCAATATTAAAATGATCAACTATAAGTTTATTCTTTTTAGATAGTTTTTCGCTATTAGTTTTTACGATAATTCTAATACTATTACCTATCCAAGATAATGTTGGTTTTTTAGGATAAACTTTACCTGTTGTAGATAAATTCCCTGAACCATTAGACGGGGTAAAAAATAACCCCGTCGGTTTATGCAATATTTTATATACTTTCATATTTTTTAAAATGAAAAATCGTAATACTCTTCTTTAACTCCGAAAATAATATTCATTGTATGCCACTCAATCTTTTTCTTAGTTATTCCTTCTATAACTTGTCCAACAAAACCTCCAATGTATTTGCCACCTCTTCTCTTGTATTCTTCATGCATAAGTTTATAATTATCTTTATACATTTTACAAAATTCATCAGTGAACACATATTTAATTCCTTTCCTTTTCCATGAACCCCACTTATAGTATAAGTTCATTGGACTCCCTGTAAGTTCTTTATACTCATAATTTTGAACATCACTCATACCTAATTTATCTAATCTTGTTGGTGCATATCGTTGAATGGTTACTGCTTTTTTCTCCTCATCAAACGCTAAAACTTCATATGCATGACGATCACTATAAAGTATTTCAGTGGCTCCTTCTCCTACTTTAGGAACTGTTGAATTATTACTCATTAATTGATTAATAAAACCACCAGCTGAACCTAATCTTCTTCCTTTTTGTTTAAATTGAGTATTTGTTTTCATAATTTTTTAATTTTGTATAGTATAAATATAACCAAATACTTTTAAAGAAAAAAGTTTTAAATGTTAAAAAATGTTAAAAATAAAAAACGGGAGATGCCACTCTCCCGTTTAAAAATCTTGCTGTACCCTAACTCCTGGACTCGCACCAGGTTTTCCTCTTTGGTGATCATCCAAATCGGCACATTCCTTGATATATGTTAATATTAGCAAATTAAACAATCACCACCACAGCTTTACAACGCGTCTCCACATTGTAAGGGTTTCGAACCCTCTTGTAAAATTTGGCCAAGATTTTTTAGGTACTTTAGCGTGCACCTTATTTATTCAACTAGATTCAACGTTATTCTCTAGCTAAAAATCTTAAAAATTTATCCCAAAGAGATTCTTCTTCTTTTAATTCTTTATCAATTTGTTTATTTAATTCTCCTGATTCTATAGATTCTGATATTTCTCGTCTTATTTCTTTTGCTATTCTTAATCCTTCTTTTGCTTGTGTCAATGTCATACTTTTTCTCCTGATTTAAATTCTGCAAAACGTTGTTCATAATTTGAACTCCCGAATGGTCTTTTTGATTTTAATAACCACTCTAAAAAATCCATAAGTTCTTGAGCTTCATCAACATACCATTCTTCTTCATACATCATGGCATCATATATCTCTTTAAAACCACATTGTTTCATACTCAAAGAAAGTAATGTATAATTACGCTCTCCTAATTTATGCATTTCTTAAATTTTTTAAATATTGTTTTTCTTCTTTAGATAAATCAATCTGTTTAATTGTCTTTTTGATTTCCTTATTGATTTTTTTAAATCTCTTTCGAATAGCTTTTAGATATAAATCTGAATTTTGCATCATTATTCCTCCTTATTATATTTAAATATAACCAAATGCTTTTAAAGAAAAAAGTTTTAAATGTTAAAAAATGTTAATTAATATCATCTACATTAACTTTTTCATTCTTTAATATATGAGACCTATAACCCCTCTTATCAATAAATCTTTTGTCTAAAACACAATTAAAATATTGATTAACATATAAATAAGCTTTAAGATCAATATTTTCCTTTGAATCACTTATATAATTGGCTTCTCCCGTACAATAAGTTCTTTCGTTTAAATTTAAAAACTCAAATTCTTTTACATAATATTTAAGTTCTATGGATGATTTTTCCGGATTGTGATATTTATCATTCTCTCTATTTATAAAATTGTTTTGAAATAAGATTATTTTCCTGTTATAATCTTTATCTTTAAATACATCTTCTGTTTTATATAATTTAATTACATCTTTAATTTTTTTATTTGTTTCTGAGAAAGAAATTATATCCCATTTTTTTCCTTCTTTACATGCAAAGAAAACTCTTTTTGGGGAATTTTTACACAAATGAAAAGTTGGCGGATCATTTCTATAATATGAAGAGTAAGACTTATATCCTACTGTTTTTTGATAGAAATTACCAAGATAAACCATTTCTAATCCATCTTTACATTGAGCTCCTTTATACCATTCTCCAACTTTAGCTTGATTTACAGGAATAATATCATTAGCAATCTTTCTTAAATCTCTTTCTTTATA
>JAHWHN010000072.1 GCA_019323235.1 Candidatus Woesearchaeota archaeon
TGTCTAAATGATTGTACTGCTGCTGCTTGTGGTGATACTTCTGTTCAAGCAGGAGTAGAAGAGTGTGATGACGGTAATTTAATTCAAACTGATTCTTGTCTAAATGATTGTACTGCTGCTGCTTGTGGTGATACTTATGTTCAAGCAGGAGTAGAAGAGTGTGATGACGGTAATTTAATTCAAACTGATTCTTGTTTAAATGATTGTACTGCTGCTTCATGTGGTGATACTTATGTTCAAGCAGGAGTAGAAGATTGTGATGGAGGAGATTGTTGTGATGGTTCTTGTTCTTTTAGGTTATCCACTTTCGAATGTAGAGCAGCAGCAGGAGATTGTGATGTGGCCGAAACTTGTACAGGTGCAAGTGCAACATGCCCAATTGATGTTTTCAAATCAAGTGGTACAGTATGTCGTTCATCCAGTGAATCTTGTGATCCTCAAGAAGTATGTGATGGTTTAAGTATATCATGTCCTTCAGACACTAATAATTGTGGTGGAGGCGGCAGTAAAAAAGATTGTACTATCGAAACAGATGATGGAAGCGAAAGAATTAATCACGATTATACCAAAGATCCATTAATAATCAATGGAGATTGTAAAAGTTGTACTTGTAATGATGGAACAACTAATTGTGTAGATAGCACTAGTCCAGAATGTCCTTCAGTATGTGAATCACCAAGAATTGAATGTGATGGAGTTTGTTGTAATGAAGGAGAAGAATGTTATAATAATGAATGTTCTAATTGTGCTAGTTATGAAAATGACGACATTACATTCTATGATTGTGATGAAATTGAAGGATCTCAAAATATTTATTATGAAATTATTGAAGATGGTGAAGTAATTGATCAAAGTTTAAAAATAAATAACGGTGAGAATTGTAAAGAAAACTCAATCACTTCTAAGAATATTGGTTACACCACAACATCAGGAACTGTTGCATGTGCTGAATTTGAAAAGATATGTTATTATTGTTCAGATTATAATTGTCCAACTGGACAAATATATAATGCTGATTTAGAAAAATGTGTTGATGATTGTCCAGAAGGACAATATTATGATGAAAGTTTAAATACTTGTGTAGAGGGTTGTAAAGAAGGAAATACTTGTACTGTTGAAACTTGTCCAAGTTTTAATTTCTTCGGATATACTTTAGAAATTTCTTTTGCTTGTGAAACTCAACAAGGAGTTTATGATGATGAATGTAATTGTTGCCCACGTGGAGAATTTTATGATTCTGAATTAGGAATTTGTAGAGAAGAATGTTCAGATAGTGAAGAATACAATGTTGAAACTGGTAAATGTGAAAGTTGTGTTGAAGGTGCAGCTTGTGAAACAGAAAAATGTTACACATTTTTAGGATTCACAATATATTGTGTAACTGTTGAAGGTTCTAATATTATTGAAAACGGAGAATGTGTTTGTCAAACAGATTGTGTTGCCCCTAAATTTTATAATCCAAGTGGAGAATGTGTTGAATGTGATGATGATTCTCACATAATGAAATGTGTTGGAACTAAAATAGAATTTTGTCAATATGGAGAAATACTATATTCAGAATGTGCTGGTAAAAAATGTACTGATTTGAAAACAGGAAAAACTGTTGATTGTCAATATTGTGAAGAATACCAATATGTTGATGCAGAAGGTAACTCCGAACAAAAAGCAAGATGTAGTGCTTGTCCAGATAGACCACACCTATATTTAGATAGTAATGGTAAATGTGTTTGTTCTCCAGGATACACTATGAATCAAGATGGATATTGTGTGGATGAAGATGAGTGTGATAAAGATGGAGATGGAATTGATGGAAGATATCTAGGAGTAGATTGTGAAACACCATCTGATTGTAATGATGCTGATCCAAAAAAGCCAGATCAAACTAAACAATTAATTACTGATGATTTTGGATGGTTAAGAAACACTGAATGTCCTAATGGAAGATCACAAGGTGAATCTTGGTGTGATAAAGATGGAATTACAATTTTAAGTTGTAAACAAGATGAATATGATTTATGTAGACTTTATGTCGATTCTCTAAATTGTGAAGAATTTAGAGGAGCTGGTTATGTTTGTGGTGATACTATTGAAACTGGTGGAACGGCCACTAAAGCAAATTGTGTTAAAAAACAACCTCCAATTTATCCTCCGTTAACAACAACTTGTGGTAATGGTGTTGTTGATGATGGAGAACAATGTGATGGTGATAAATCAACATGTGAAGATGAAGGATATTTTAAAGGCGGAGATATAAATTGCTTCCCACCAGGAAATATAAATCAATGTAAATGGAACAACACTAATTGTAGTAATTGTGGAAATAATATTAAAGATGATGGTGAAGAGTGTGATAGTAATGACTTCGGCAATCAAGATTGTGAAACATTTAATAAAATAAATGGTAATTTAAAATGTACTAATCAATGTAAAATTGAACTAAATTGTGAAGAACCAACTTGTAATAATGATGGAATAAAAGATCCTAATGAATTATGTGATGGTAATGATTTAAGAGGAAAAACTTGTGAAGACTTTGGTTTAATAAGTGGTGTTTTAAAATGTGCAGATTGTATATTTGATAAAAGTGAATGTTTAGAACCTAATGCATGTAACAATAATGGATTTATTGATCCAGGAGAACAGTGTGATGTATTCTTACCACCGAACACATTAACATGTCAACAACAAGGATTCTTATTCGGAAATGTATGGTGTGATAATGATTGTCAAATTGATGATAATTGTGGAAATAATCCTCCACCATGTAATAATGATGGAATATTAGACCCTGGAGAAATGTGTGACACTTTCCTACCTAATTGGGTTCCAAATTGTCAACAACAAGGATTCCAATTCGGAAATGTGTGGTGTAATAATTGTCAAATTGATGATGATTGTAACAATATAAAATGTAATAATAATGGAAACATTGATCCAGGAGAACAGTGTGATGTATTACTACCACCTGGAACTTTAAATTGTCAACAACAAGGATTCCAATTCGGAAATGTATGGTGTGATAATAAATGTAGAATTGAAGATAATTGTGGAAATATTCCTCCACCATGTAATAATGATGGTATTCTAGATCCTGGAGAACAATGTGATGTATTTTTACCACAAAGAACACCAACATGTCAACAAAGAGGATTCCAATTCGGAAACACTTGGTGTGATAATAGTTGTCAAATTGATGATAATTGTAATAATAATGGATTTATTTGTGGAGATGGAATACAAGATCCCGGGGAACAGTGTGATGGAAATTTACCACAAGGAACATTGACATGTCAACAACAAGGATTTAGATTCGGAAACACTTGGTGTAATAACGATTGTCAAATTGATGATAATTGTGACAATAATGCTATTTGTGGTAATAATTTAATAGAAGGAAGAGAAGAATGTGATGGTAAATTACCATCTTGGATACCTACTTGTCAACAACAAGGATTCTTATTCGGAAACGTATGGTGTGATAATAATTGTAGAATTGATGATAGCTGTAATAATGAATGTGGAGAAAGTTGTCAAGACTTAGGTTATGAATGTGGAACTGTAGAGTTATGCGGAGAATTGGTAGAGTGTGGAACTTGTGATTTCGGACAAGTTTGTGAAAATAACATATGTATTGAGAATTGTGATTTATGTACAGAAGGAGATAGAAGATGTGCTTATGGAGATGTACAAGAATGTATCTCCGATAGTGGATGTACTACTTGGGTAACTATTGATGATTGTAATGATAATGATGTTTGTACAATAGATTCTTGTTCAAATGCACAATGTGAATATGAAAATGTTGAAGATTGTGATAATGTATGTGTTGGAGAAGATTGTGGAAAGGTTGTTTGTGATGATTCAATTGAACAATTT
Source organism: Candidatus Woesearchaeota archaeon (assembly GCA_019323235.1). Lineage (GTDB taxonomy): Archaea > Nanobdellota > Nanobdellia > Woesearchaeales > JABIAG01 > JAHWHN01. Next base: position 3,877 of record JAHWHN010000072.1, read on the forward strand.
AGTATGAAAAGATATGCAGGTGGTCAAGAAATATTATTAGAAGAAGGTAGAGTATTTATTTATGAACCTAGAGAGCTTGGATGTCTTAACAAAGATGTAAAATTGAGCTTTATGATACCAGGAACATTTACTGATTATGAAGTTCATATTTGTAAAAATGGAATTTGTGAAAAAAGAAGAGCAGTTGAAGATGCTAAATTTTATTGTGATGAAGTTCTAACAGACAGATTTAAAAGATCTGATTTATATGACCCAGATGATGCATTAAAAACTATAACACCAAAAAAATTCACTTCATTAATTAAATTTGTAAATATTGGTGATAATTCATTAACATTTGGTAAAAACTTTGAAGGAGTTAAAGCAGAAATTGGATATTTGACAAACACTGTTCAACAACCAGAAAATGAGTTTATTAAAATTATTGGACAACCTATTAAAATAAAATTATCTACTGATAATGAATTAAGTTTAGATGTTAAATTAAAATATAATAATATTGAAAATATTAAAGAAGATAGCTTAATGATTTATGCAAGAGTCAATAATAGATGGATTGGAATTGGTGGATTAGTTGATGATGAAAATAAAGAGATATCTGTTTCAATAAATAATTTTAATGAATACTTTAGAGAAGATAATGAAGTTATTTTATCAATAATGGGAACTATGTGTGAAGATTGTAATGATAATAAATTACATAAAGTTTATTCTGATGAGGAATCCAACGTAGCAGTTGTATTTGTTCATGGATTTAATGGAAATGTTTACTCATATGAAGATATGTATAATGAATTTGCACTAACTAGACAAAAATTAGATGTATGGGCATATGAATATGAAACAATTTTCGATATTGATAAAATCTCAGATGATTTATTACAATTATCAGAAACTAACCTAAACACATATAGAGACATTATTTTTATAGGACATTCTTTAGGAGGATTAGTTATACAAAAAGCACTAGAAGAAGCAGAATACAAAAATTATATGTTTATTGATAATGTTAAAAGCGTATTATTATTAGGATCACCAAACAAAGGTTTACCTTATATTAAAGAAACTTCACAATTAATAAATACAATAATTAATTCTGAATCCGTTGGTACTGTTTTTAATTTAAACAGCCCTACAATACAAGAATTAAAAGAAGGTATTAGAGAAATCAATAGAGTTTCTGGTGTGAAATATTTTGTTACTGCAGGAACTGAACCATATTATGTTGAATTATTTGGATATAAATTAGACTCATCATATGTTTTAGGATTGGATGGAACTAATGATGGATTAGTATTAAGTAAAGATGCGAGAAATGTTGGTGGAGAAGAAGTAAATAACATGTGTGAAAATTATTGGGAATTTAGATTAACACATTCCGAATTAGATGATAATGTTTTATCAAGAGATTTAATGAAACAAATTATTTCAAAAGAAGCTGAACTGGGAGACGGATTCGGATTAAGTAAAAGAATTAGTGTAAATCTTAATGATTGTAGTTCAGGAGATGTTCTTTACATAACAGGATTACCATATACCACTTATGAAAATGAATGTGTTGAAAAATTCGCAAAAAGCTATGGAAGTTTATTTGATAGATATGCAAAATTATTTAGTATTTTATTATGGTTAATACTTTTATCAATTGTATTAATAAGTACTTATTTAGTCATTAGACATAATTACAAAAAAACAAATGCTGGATCATCAGAAGCAAATAAAGTAAGAAAAACTACTTCATTAAATGAGAAAGAACAAGAGTTAGTTAAAGATATTCATAAATTAGATGAAAATATTAAAAATCTTGATAAAAAATATAAAAATCTAAGAAGAAAACTTAAATAATTTTTATTTTTTAAATTCTACCTTGTAAATTAAATATAAAAAGAATATACTAAAGGTTTAAATATTAGTTTTATATTTTTAGAAGTATGGTTATAAATCACTTAAATAAAATGTGTAATTTATATGTTAAGAGATTTATTTCCATTAACCTGTTTTGTTAAGAAAAAACAAACCCAACTTAACGGACAGGAGAAATAAAATAAATTCTGGGTGATGTTAAGTTGTAAACTGAGGAGGTAGTCTAATGACTAATAAAAAAGAAATATGGGAAAAAACATGTACAATATGTGGTGAGGCCGTTACAAATCCAATTTGTAAAGATTGTGTTAGCGAACATTTAATTGAATGGTTTAGAGAAGTTGATCCTTGTTTCTTAGATAAGATTTATGATTCCTCCGTCATTTTCGAAGATTTAAGTTCAATTTCAAAATGTATTAAATGTGGTAAAGAAATGACTGTATGTAAACATTGCTTCACTAAAGAAGTACATGAAGAATTAATGAATCATTACCCAAAAATGGAAGAAGACTTCATGAGAATGTTTAATTACGAAATATATAGCTGGTAAAAAAATAAATTTATTTTTTATTTTTTTTATAATCTTCAATAGCTTTTTTCAAAGCATCTAATGCTAATAAAGAACAATGAATTTTTTCAGGAGGTAATTCTCCAAATTTTGCAATAACATCTTCTTTTTTGATTTTTAAAGCTTCATCTATTTTTTTGTTTAATGCTAACTCACAAACAACATCAGAAGTTGAAATAGCAGCCACACAACCAAATGTTTTAACTTTAACATCTTTAATAATATTATTTTTAATTTCAAGTTGAATTTCCATTACGTCACCACAAACAGGATTGCCAACTTTGCCTTTAGCATTTGGTTTATCTAATTCTCCCAAATACTTTGGATTTTTAAACCGTTCAATGACTTTATCAGTATATTTCATAATTTTTCCTTTTTATAAAGCACTAATATTTCTTAATCTATTAACAATTTCAACTATTTTTTCTATGGTATAATTTACTTCTTTTTTAGTGTTTTCTTTTGAAAATGTAAATCTAATACTTCCATGAGCTGTTTCATGATCTTTACCCATAGCTAATAAAACTCTGGAAGCCTTCAAATATCTTGAAGAACAAGCAGAACCCGTTGATACATAAATACCTTCCATATCTAAACTCATTAAAATTGCCTCTCCTTCAATTCTTTTAAAGGAAATGTTTGCATTATTACATAATCTTTTATCTCTAGAACCATTTAATACAACATCTTCTACTTTCTTTTCTATTTCACTAATAAAGTAATCTCTTAATTCTTTTATTTTTTCAGATGGATATTCTAATTCAAGTGCTTTTTTAAATCCAACAATACCTGGAACATTTTCAGTACCAGACCTTATATTTTTCTCTTGGCCACCACCATATAATAAAGGTTTTAACTTAATTCCTTTTTTAACATATAAAGCCCCAATTCCCTTTGGACCATGTATTTTATGAGCTGAGAACGATGCCATAGATAAATTAAATTCTTTCATGTCCAATTTTAATTTTTTTAAGGACTGAACACAATCAGAATGGAACAAAACATTGTTTTTTTTGCATATAAGACCAATTTCTTTTAAATCTTGAATAGTACCCATTTCATTATTTCCATGTATGATTGAAACAAGTTTGGTATTTTTCTTTATTGATGATTTTAATTCATTTAAATCTACAAATCCTTCATTATCTACTTTTAAATAAGTTACTTCAACCCCTTTAGATTCCAACTCTTTTGCTTTTTCATAAACACAAGGGTGTTCTATAATTGTTGTTATTAGATGATCTCCTTTTTCTAAAAAATTTAAAGCTAAATTATTTGATTCAGTACCACAAGATGTGAAAATTATTTCATCTGGAGAACAATTAATCTCTTTTGCTAAAACATTTCTTGAATCATCCATTAATTGTAAAGCTTCATGACCTTTTTCATGAATAGAACTAGGATTACCATAAACTTCTGATAAAGCAGAATTCATTTCTTCAATTACTTCTTTATATACCTTAGTTGTAGCAGCATTATCTAAATATACCATTTTCACAAACCTCACAATCATCTGGCTTTAAATTGTTATTTTTATATATTCCACAAATATTTCTTGTTTTCTTCAAGTTTTTAATTAAATCTTGAATTTCTGAAACACAATTTTTGCCTGATATTATATTATCACAACAATTCTTTACAATATAACTATCTAGTTTAAAATTGTTTCCTCTTTTATCTGAAAAATATTGAGAAATTGCCGATTTTGTTAATTTTAGCTTAATTGCAATTTCACTTTTTTTAATCCCTTTTTTCAGCATCAAAAGTACTAATTCCCTTCTAATTGCGGGAATTAAGTATTTTGACTCCAATTCTTGTGAAAACATACAAAAAATTAACGCTGTTAATTATTTAAAGATTTTCTTTTTAAATAAAAAGGGCTGAAATGCTTAAAAACGGCTACTTCGGGGTTATTTCCATAGGAAATGAAGGGGGCATATGAACTACAAAAAATAAACATTTAAAAAGGTCTATTTATAAACTATATAAATAAGGTTTATAAACTAAATATAAATCATAAAATTATAACATTAAGAGGATAAAAAATGGCAAAAAAAACTACAAATAAAGAAAAAGAACTTTCTATTGTTAATATTGTTGTTTCTAGTTCCCTAGAACACGATATTCCGTTAGAAAAGATGGCTGCAACACTACCTAATACTGAATATAATCCTGAGCAGTTTCCTGGATTAGTAATTAGAATTAAGGACCCAAAAACCTCTGCTTTAATATTCTCAAGTGGAAAAATTGTATGTACAGGTGCTAGAACTATGGAAAAAGTTTACGAATCAATTGACCAAATTATTAAAAATTTGGCTAAGATTAATGTAAACATTAAAATCAAACCAAAAATTACTGTTCAAAACATTGTTGCTTCAGGTTCTGTTGGTATGGATCTAAATTTAAATGTATTAACAATGAAGTTAGACAACACAGAATATGAACCAGAACAATTTCCAGGTTTAGTTTATAAATTACCTGCTGCTAAAGCTACATTCTTATTATTCAGTAATGGTAAGATAGTATGTACAGGTACTAAATCTGAAGAAGAAGTTCATGAATCATTAAAAATATTAATTGAACATCTTAAAAAAGTAATGTAAGTTACTTTTATTTTTATTTTTTATATTTTGGAATATTTACAATTTAAAGAGAACAATACTTATAATAAAGTATTATAATAATATAGCATATGGGGGAAGTGTGCTTTGAAAGCGAATGATCAAATAGATAAAATTAGTGAATTTCTTGATGAAAAAAAGGACGAGATAGAAGAAAAAATAAGAAAAAAAGAATTCTTCCTTCCTATTGATTTTAAAGAAATTTCATTATTTGATTTAGAAATAGCCGAAGAGTTATTAGAAAATCCTGATGATATTATCCAAGCAGGAAGAATTTCTATAGAAAGAAACTTTGGAGTTCAAAACTTCCACATTAGATTTTTTAATCTTCCGAAAAGTACCAATGTTTTAATTAGACATCTTAGAAGTAAACATTTAGGAAAATTAATTACAATAGATGGTGTTGTTAAACAAAAAACAGATGTTAGACCTCAAGTTCATAAAGCTGATTTTGAATGTCCTTCTTGTGGTAAAAAATTCATTATTGAACAAAAAGATTCCAAGATAAAAGAGCCAAGTATGTGTGGTTGTGGAAGAAAAGGTAAGTTTAAATTAATGAATAAAGAATTAATTGATGCTCAAAAAATTGTTTTAGAAGAAAATCCTGAAAAAATTGGTGATGGTTCTCAACCTAAAAAAATTGGTTTGTTTTTAATAGAAGATTTAGTTAGTCCTTTAAGTGAAACCAGAACTAATCCTGGAGCTTCTATTAAAGTAACTGGAATTTTAAAAGAAGTACCTATTGAAACTAAAACCGGGGCTCAATCAGTTAGGTTTGATTTAATTGTTGAAACTAACCATATTAAACCAGATGAAGAATCCTTTTTAGAATTAAAAATTGATCCAGTTGAAGAAGAAAAGATTCTTGATGCTTCAAGAGATCCAAGATTAGTTGAAAATTTAATTAAATCTACAGCCCCATCCATCCATGGACATGATAATATTAAGAAAGCAATTTTACTTCAAATGTTTGGTGGAGTTCAAAAGAAAAGAAAAGATGGTGTAATTACAAGAGGAGATATGCATATATTATTAGTTGGAGACCCAGGTTGTGGTAAGTCTCAATTATTAAAAAGGTCAAGTTTAATTGCTCCAAAGGCAAGATTCGTTTCAGGTAAAGGAGCTTCTGGTGCAGGTCTTACTGCAGCTGTTGTTAAAGATGAGTTTTTGGGAGGGTGGAGCTTAGAAGCCGGAGCTTTAGTATTAGCAAACAACGGATTATGTTGTATTGATGAGATGGATAAAATGACGGCAGAAGATAGATCTGCCATGCACGAAGCATTGGAACAGCAAACAATTTCCATATCTAAAGCAAACATTCAAGCAACTTTAGCTTGTAGGACTACAGTATTAGCTGCAGCTAACCCAAAATTAGGTAGATTCGACAATCAAAAACAAATTGTTGGTCAAATTGATTTACCTCCACCATTAATTTCAAGATTTGATTTAATATTTCCTTTGAAAGATATTCCTGATAAGAAAAAAGATAAAAGATTAGCTCAACACATTTTAAGTTTACATAAAGATCCAGAAATACAAGATTGTCCTTACGATAGTTTATTTTTAAGAAAGTATATTGCTTATTCTAAAAGAATAAATCCTGTTTTATCTGATGGTGCATTAGATGAAATTAAAAGATATTATGTTGATGTAAGGAATAGAGCATATAATGAAGATGAAGGTAAAAGAACTGTTTCCATTACTGCAAGACATTTGGAAGCAATGGTTAGATTATCAGAAGCTATTGCAAGAATGCAATTACTAGATGAAGTTAAAAGAAAACATGCTAAAGAAGCAATTGAACTTCTACATATGTGCTTAACAGAAGTTGGAGTTGATCCAGAAACAGGACAATTAGATACTGATATTATAACAACCGGTGTTTCATCTTCAAAGAGAAACAAAATTTTAACAATTAAGAAAATCATTAATGACTTAGAATCTAGATCAGAAGATAGTATTGTAAGTATTAAAGATATTATTAAAGAAGCTTCAGAACATGAAATTGATGAAGAAACTTGTAGAGATAGTGTTAATAACTTAAAAAGGACTGGTGATATTTACGAACCAAAACCTGGTTTCTATAAGAAAATGTGAGATTTGAAAAATGGCAATAAAAAGGGAAACGGCATACAAAGTTAAAATTAAAGACATAATTAGAGGAAAGTATGTTGCTACCGAAGATACAGAAAGTAATTATATACAAATAAATGATAAAAAAGTTTCTAGAATTAATAGCATAGGAATAATTATTGTAGATGAAAGTAATAATTTTTCCATAGATGATGGTTCTGGTGAAATCATATTAAGGGATTTTAATGAAAAAATACCATCTAATCTAAATACCGGTGATTTAGTATTATTAATAGGAAAACCTAGAGAGTATAATGGAGATAAATATATTGTTCCGGAAATTATTAAAAAAATCAATAATGAAAAATGGATTGAATATAGAAAATTAGAATTAGAAAATGGCAAGGAAGAGGTTGAAGAAGAAGAAGAAAATGAAAATAAAGAATTCAATATTGAAAGACCAGAAGATATTTTAAATGAAATTAAAGATATAATTGTTTCCAATGATAAAGGAGATGGTGTTTCAATGCAAATTATTTTAGATAAATTAGCCAATAAGAAAGATGGTGATGAGAATATTAAAAAATTACTTAAAATTGGTGAAATTTATGAAATCAAACCATCAGTTTATAAAATTCTATAAAAATTAAAATAAAATAATCAAAAATTAATATTAGATTTGATAAGAAAATTATTTTAATTAAATAATAATAATAATTTAAAATATTGATAAAGTTAAGTAAACTTCTATTAATGCTGCTAAAAATAAAACAAATAAAGAAATAACTAACATTACAAAAGAATCTTTCAAAATAATATCAAAAGAATCAGTATTTTTATTAACAATAGCAATTGATAAAATACCACCAGCGATTCCTGCAATAAAATATGCTGACATCTCAGGAATTCCATGGATTAAAAATCTAAATATAGCTAAAAAGAATGCTGATAAGTAACTAAAAAATGTAACATTTGTAGAAGATATGATTAAATCAAAAATATAATTCTTGAAAAATAAACCAATCGCTACTCCCAAGACTGATGCATTCCATGTTAATATAAAAATTGCTCCTAAACCATAAATAAATGAAAAGATAAATGATAAGAACAAAACTCCAAAGTTATTAATAAAAATACTCCAAAAAGTAGCAGACAAAAGAGCTGATCCAGTTATTAAATTTTTACTATTATTAATTAAAGTTGGATTTATTGAAGCTATTGTTTTCATTTGTAAATTAAATACCTTATCTATAGATGTACCAAAAATATTTGTAAAATTATCAATTAATATAAACCAAGTAAAATATGCTAAAACAAATCCCGTAAATAAAAAGAAAAAGAATAATAATAAAGGACTATGTCTTTTCAATAAACTAATCTCATCTATATTAAAAATATCTTTGTTTTTTTCATATTTAAGAGTATTATACATTAATATACTTGAAGCCATCACCACAAATGACACTATTAATAAAGATATATTCTCATCTTCGAAAATTAATATCGAAAGCAATACCGATAGGCTTACATACAAAAAACCAATGAAGAATAACTCCCAAGGTCTTTTTTCTGCTTTTTCGGGAGATATTAAAGATTCTAAAACCATAATTGAAACTTAACAAATTAGTTTAAAAATGTTTTGAATTATATAATATGAAATAACATATTTTAAAGCTATTTTCCAAAATGGTAAATTAAGGCCAGATTTGTTTTTAAAACAAATTTATTGATTAATTGAATCAATAACTTAATGATTTAAATTATTAAACTAAATGATTGGTTTGTTTGATAATTAAACTAAATGATTGGTTTGTTTGATAATTAAACTAAATAATTAGTTTATTTAATAATTGTATTATAAATTATTAATAATGGAAAATTATCAAAAAATTAAGATTAATTTGATATAACTAGATCAAATAATTGTTTTTTCTAAATAAATGATTAAAATAGTAAAGGAAATGAAATACATAAACGGAAATAAAGGTAATAAAGGCTGACACCTCAATTTCTTGTGGAATAGGAAAGTAAAGTAATAGAGGTCATTCATAATTCTAAATCCTTTTTAAATAAAGTAAAAAAATTATCAAAAAGTAAAAAATCATCTAAAAAAACTCATTTTATTTTATTATTATTTACTATATTGTAAATAATATATATATTATATATAATAAGGGTTTTATTGATTTTATTAATTGTTTTATAATTATATTCTTCAAACTATATTTCAATTAAGTTATTTTTAACTATATAATGATTTAAATAATGAAGAGAGCCACTTTCATTATGTTTACATAGATGTTTCCAGTAGAAATATTGGTGTCAGTGTAAGGGGGAATTTAATGAAAAAGATATCTAGCATATTTTCGAATTATTTAAACGCAAAACCAATCTTTAATGATAAAAAAGTATTACAATCATCTTATACACCAGATGAGATAATCCATCGAGAAACTCAAATGGAGGAAGTGGCTAGAATATTAGCTCCTGCTTTAAGGGGGGAGAGACCTTCTAATGTATTTATTTATGGTAAAACTGGTACCGGTAAGACAATTTCTATTAAAAAAACAGTTGAGGAATTAAAAAATGTAGCAGATAGTCAAAATATGTCTTTAGAAGTTATTTATTTAAATTGCAAATTAAAGAAAATTGCTGATACTGAATATAGACTTATTGCACAAATGGCTAGAGAGATGGGTAAAGCTATTCCTGCAACAGGTTTGCCTACTGAAGAAGTTTATAAGATATTTTATAATGAATTAGATAGACAAAATACTTTGTTTATTATTATTTTAGATGAGATTGATCAAGTTGTTAAAAAAATGGGTGATGAATTACTTTATAATTTAACAAGAATGAATTCAGAATTAGCTAAATCTCAAATTTGCTTAGTTGGTATTTCTAACGATACCCAATTTACTTCTTATTTAGATTCAAGAGTAAAATCTTCTTTATCAGAAGAAGAAATTCTTTTTCCACCTTATGATGCACTTCAACTACAAGACATTTTAAAGAAACGTTCTGAAAAAGCCTTCAAAGAAGATGTAGTAGAACCTGGTGTTATTGAGAAATGTGCTGCTTATGCTGCTAGAGATCATGGTGATGCAAGAAGAGCTTTAGATTTATTAAGAGTTTCTGGAGAGTTATGTGAAAGAAATGGTGATTCTAAAATTAGTTTAAAATATTTAGATGAGGCCGAGAACAAAATTGAACGTGATAAAGTATATGATTTAGTTGAAACACAACCTAGACAACATCAATTAACTTTATTTGCCATTCTTAAAGTAAGTACTTCTAAAACAGAAAGAATTTTCACTGGAGAAGTTTATGAAGTTTACAAAGATCTTTGTGAGAAAACTGGTTTAAGACCTTTAACACAAAGAAGAATTTCTGATATTATTGGGGAATTTGATATGTTGGGAATTATTTATGCTAGAGTTATTTCTCAAGGCAGGTATGGTAGAACTAGAGAGATTATATTATCGATACCTCAATCAACAAGACCAAAGATTACTAAAATGTTGGAAGAGAAATTAAACTTGGAATAATTATATGGATTTAAATAATTTAAAAAAGGAAATTGTATCTTTATTAATAGATAAGAAAATATTAATTAGTAAAACAGTTATTGAAAAAATTAAATCTTTAGATGATGAAAAAACAATAAAACAAATTATTGAAAATATTTCTGATAATTTAGATTCTGTAACTGATGTTAATATTATCGACTTTTTGAATTTAGAATTAAATAAGAATAATTTAGAAAATGATATTGATAAAAATTCCTTCATTGAAGCTAATGTAGAAATTATTCAAAATCATAAAGAAGATAATGCTAAGAAAAAGGAATTAATGGATTTTGTTTATTATTTTAGAAATAGATATAAGTCAATTTCTAATATTTTAAAAGGAAAATCTGAATTAGAAGAAACAATTGCTATTACAAGAATTAATTCTAGAAAAGAATCTATGAAAAAAGTAGCTTTGATAGGGATGGTCTATGAAATAGAAACTAGTAAAAATGGTCATTTAATTGTAACTTTAGAAGATCTAACTGGTAAGATTAAATTAATCATTAGTAAAAACAATCAAGATATTTTTGAAAAAGCAAAAGATTTAGTTTATGATGAAGTAATTGGAGTTATTGGTTCAAGTTCTTATGATGAAAAATATAATAGTACAGTTATTTTCGCGAATGAAATTATACATCCAGATATTTCTTTAACTAAGGAATTAAAGAAAAGTCCAGATGAATCTTATGCTATGTTTTTATCAGATATTCATTTTGGTAGTAATTATTTCTTACCTGATAATTTTAATAAATTTATTAATTTTTTAAATGGTGATTGTGATGAAAAATATAAAGATAAAATTGATAAAATTAAATATTTATTTATTGCTGGAGATTTAGTTGATGGTATTGGTATTTATCCTTCACAAATAGATGAATTAACAATTCCTGATATTTTCAAACAATATGAAGAGGCAGCAAAATATATTAGTAGAATTCCAGAAAGGATTAAAATCATTATCTGTCCTGGTAATCACGATGCTTTAAGATTAGCAGAGCCTCAACCAGCTCTTCCAAAATCTTTATGTCCTGATTTGTATAAATTAAGTAATGTTTACATGGTTAGTAATCCAGGTTTAGTAAGAATACATCAAACAGAAAATTTTCCTGGTTTTGATGTTTTATTATATCATGGTTATTCTTTTGATTATTATGTATCTAATGTTGATAGTATTAGAAATGAAGGAGGATATCATAGAGCTGATTTATTAATGAAGTTCTTTTTACAAAGAAGACATCTTTGTCCAACTCATGCATCAACACCATATATTCCAAATTCATTTCAAGATCCTTTAGTTATTTCAAAAATACCTGATTTTTTTGTAACAGGGCATATTCATTATAGTAAAGTAGCTAATTATAACAACATTACATTAATTTGTGGAAGTTGTTGGCAAAGAGCAACTTCATTTCAATTAAAAGTAGGACATGACCCAGAACCGCATAGAGTTCCTTTAGTTAATTTAAAGACTAGAGCAACTGAAGTATTATTATTTGATTAAAAATGAGCGAAGAAACAGAAACCAAAACAGAAATTAAAATGGAATCAGAAGTAATGAAAAAATACTTTGATGATCTTTATGATTCTGTTAAGAAAGAATATGTTATAGCAGGTAATGCGAGAAAAAAAGGTTTTGATCCTGAAGATAAAGTCGATAGTCCTTTAGCTGCTAACATGATTGAAAGGGTAGAAGGTTTGATATCTGCAGTAGCTCCTCAATTGATTGGTAGTGGTGCTTCTGAAAGAATGTTTGAATTGGAAAAAGAATTTGGAGTTTTAGATTGGAGAGTTTCTTTAGTAATTGCTGAAGAAATTGCAAAACAAAAATTTTGTAAGTTTGATACAGAATTAGAAGCTATTGAAGTTGGTATAAGAACTGGTTTTGCCTATCATACTTTAGGAATTGTATCTGCTCCTTTAGAAGGTTTTACAAATATTGAAATTAAAAATACTAGAAATGGTAAAAAATATTTTTCTATTAATTTTGCAGGTCCAATTAGAGGTGCTGGAGGTACTGGTGCTTCAGTATGTGTTTTAATTGCAGATTATGTTAGAAAAAAAATGGGTTATGATAGATATGATCCTGATCAAAATGAAGCTAAAAGATATGATACTGAATTAAATGATTATCATGATAGAGTTACTAACTTACAATACCATCCTTCTTCAGATGAAATTATTTTTTTAGCATCTAATCTTCCTATTGAGGTGGCAGGAGATCCATCTGAAAAAATTGAAGTTTCAAATCAAAAAGATCTTCCTAGAGTTAAAACAAATAAAATTAGAGGTGGGATGTGTTTAGTATTTTCTATGATTGCATTAAAAGCTCCAAAATTATGGAAAAGATTAGAACAATGGGGTCAAGATTTTGATTTGGATTGGATGTGGATGGAAGATTTTATTAAATTACAAAAGAAAAAGAAAGCTGGTGGAGCAAAGAAATCTGATGATGGTGAAAAACCAAAAATTGCTCCAAACAAAACTTTTATTGCTGATTTAGTTGCAGGAAGGCCTGTTTTAACATATCCTATGGCTTATGGTGGTTTAAGATTAAGATATGGTAGAGGTAGAACTACTGGTTTTTCTTCAGCAGCTATTCATCCAAGTACTATGTTTTTATTAGATGATTTTTTCGCAATTGGTACTCAAATGAAAGTAGAAAGACCAGGTAAGGCAGCTACTTTAAATGTTTGTGATGAATTAGAAGGACCTGTTGTTAAATTAAAGAATGGTAAAGTTTTAAGAGTAGGTAATATTGAATTAGCAAAACAAGTTTCTAAAGAAGTAGATAGAATATTATTCTTGGGAGATGTTTTATTTAATTATGGTGATTTTTCTGAAAATGGTCATGTATTAGTTCCTCCAGGTTATTGTGAAGAATGGTGGATGAGAGAATTAGAAAAAAATATTATTGATAAAGAAGGAGATTTTAATTTAGAATTATTAAAGAAAAATGTTGATGTAGATGAGAGTGTTTTAAATAAAATTTTAGAAAATTGTAAAAAAAACAAACCAAATTTTAAAGATGCATTAGAAATATCAACAAAATTAAATTTATCTTTACATCCAGATCATTTATTTTTCTATAAAGGAGTTAGTAAAGAAGACTTATTAGTTTTTTTAGATTTTTTAGAAAGATCTGAAATTGAAAAAGAAAATGATTTTGTTAAAAAAATTATTATGCCTGCCTCTCCTGATGTATCACATTTTTTAGAAAAAATAGGAATTCCTCATACTGTTGCAAGTAATGAATTTGCAGTAATTGATAATGATTATGCGAGTTCTTTGTATTACACATTAGGTTTAAAGAATACTTCAATTGAAGATACAATAACTAAAGTAACTTCTATGCCTGAAACAAATATTTTAGATGTTTTAAATAAATTAGCACCTTTTAATGTTAGGGATAAATGTGGTACTTTTATTGGTGCTAGAATGGGAAGGCCAGAAAAAGCTAAAATGAGAACAATGAAAGGTAATCCTCATAGTTTATTTCCAGTTGGACCTGAAGGTGGAAGGATGAAGTCATTCCAATCTGCCTTAGATGCTAATAAAGTAACAACTCAATTTGCTTTATATTATTGTGATGAATGTAAGCAAGAAACAATATTATCTGTTTGTGAAGATTGTGGAAATAAAACCAAGAAAAAATATTATTGTAGAATGTGTGGTTTGTTGGATGAAAAGAGTTGTCAACATGAAAAAAACAATCCAAGATATAAGAAGAAGCAAATTCCATTTAATGAATTATTTAATAAGTCTTTAAATAAATTAAAAACAAGTGTTTATCCAGATTTAATTAAAGGTTTAGAAAATACTCCAAATAAAGATCATATTGTTGAACACCCAATTAAAGGTATTTTAAGAGCTAAACATGAATTATTAGTTAATAAAGATGGTTCTGTAAGATATGATATGTCTGAATTACCAATCACACATTTTAAACCCAAAGAAATTCAAACATCTGTTGAAAAATTAAAAAAATTAGGTTATGAAAAAGATTATTTAGGTAATGATTTAGTAGATAATGAACAAATAGTTGAATTAAAACCTCAAGATGTTATATTACCAGCTTTAAATAATGGTTTTGATGAATCTTGTGAGGATATTTTATTTAGATGTGGTCAATTTATAGATGAGTTATTAGAAAAATTATATGGCTTAGAACCTTATTATAATTTTAGAACAAAAGAAGATGTTGCTGGAACTTTAGTTTTAGGATTAGCTCCACACATTTCTGCTGCTATGATTGGTAGAGTAATAGGATTTTCAAAAACAGCTGGTTGTTATGCTCATCCAATGTGGCATGCTGCTTTAAGAAGAGATTGTGATGGTGATGAAGCTTCAGTATCTTTATTATTAGATTCTCTATTGAACTTCTCTAGAAAATTCTTACCTGATAGAATTGGTTCTAGAACAATGGATGCCCCATTAGTTGTTACAGCTAAATTAATTCCATCTGAAGTTGATGATATGGTTCATGGTATGGATGTTGTTGATAAATATCCTCTTGAGTTTTATGAAGCTGCTATGGAATATAAACCTCCTTGGGATGTTAAAATAGAACAATTTGGTAAAAGATTAAACACTCCTGCTCAATATGAGGGCCTCAAATTTACTCACGACACAACAAATATTAATTTAGGGGTGCAATGTTCTGCCTACAAAACACTTCCATCCATGGGTGAAAAAATCGCAGGACAAATGCATATTGCGGAAATGGTTGATGCTGTTGAAACATCTGGTGTTGCAGAATTAGTTATTAACAAACATTTACTTAAAGATCTAAAAGGTAATTTAAGAAAATTCTCTATGCAACAATTTAGATGTACTAGATGTAATGAAAAATATAGGCGTGTTCCATTATCTGGTAAGTGTAATTGTGGTAATAAATTAATTTTCACAATATCTCAAGGTTCTGTTACAAAATATTTAGAACCTTCTTTGACTTTGGGAACTAAATATGAAATATCTACTTATTTAAAACAAGTATTAGATATGTTAAAAGAAAGAATAGATTCAGTATTTGGTAAAGAGAAAGAAAAACAAGAAGGTTTAGACAAATGGTTTTAATTAAGTAGAGAAATTATAAATGTAATAATATCTTCTCTCAATAATATTGTTAATATACTTCCTAAAAATAAATATTTGGCAAAATGAACAACATCTTCTATTTCTACTGTTTTGAATTTCTTTTTGAGATTATTTATTTTAACTTTAGTAAGAGATTTACCCTTATATATCATATTTTCTTTTAATTCATTTACTGAAATTTCTTTTGAAAATACTTCTGATATGTTATTTATTAAAAATCTAATTATGTGGTAAATTAAAAATATAATTAAAGATGTAATAATTAATTTTTTTTCAAACGATAATAAAGCAGGTATGAAAAACGCAATTCCTATAATATAATAAAGTCCTTTTAATAAGAATAAAATTAAAATAATTATCGCAATTTTATTAATTCCATTCATATTGAATAGATTAAACAAATAATTAAATCCAATTATTGATACAAATGAAAAAATAATTTTTAAAATGCTTATTTTTTCGAATTTTAATTTATTTATTTTAAACAATCCTAAAATTATCAAGAATAAAAATAAAGGTAAAAAAGAATTAATTAACAAAGTTAAAGTTTCATAGTATTTTTTAGGGTAAAATTCTAAAGGTATTATGAATGAAAATAAAATGAATAATTTTCCATCACCTGCTCCCCAAATATTAAATTTCCACAGTAAAAAACCAATTATTGTTGAAATTAGTAAATTTAAAAAAATTAATTTATCAAAATAAATTAAATTAATAATAAAAGCTAGAAAAAATCCTAATAATAAAGTCTTATTTGGAATTTTACTATATTTGTGATCATAGTAGCTAAAATATATTCCTAATACTAAAAATAAACTTAGAAGAATTACTTCTCTCATCTACATGCACCGTTTTGACAATTACATTGAACAGTTGAAGATTCAATTTTATTATTTTCACAATAATATTCAATCAAAGTAACTTCATCAGAACAAAAATCTGTTCTTACAATATTTTCAGCAATTAATGTAACATTACTTTTAATTTTTTCTGGATTTGGTTCATTTCCATCATCATCATCACAATTATAATTTGGTTTACCAGCATTTGGATTATAAATTTTTGGAAGAGCGGCTTCACAACAAACATAATTTGTATTAATTGTTGGTTTATTAGTACATCCTGAAACTCTAGGGCTAATTTTATATTCAACTAATTCCTCTTTTCCTGCTTCACAACCTTTTGTTTTAGGAACATCATAATATACAGAAGTAGAAGTATATTTACAAGCAGTATCTCCGTAATTATCATATAAATCAATAAAATTAATACATTTCGCACCATTTTCTTTATCTATACCAATCATAAATTCATCATCTTCGCATCTAAAATCTCCAATAATACCTATAAAATCAACAGAATCAGTAAAGTCAACTTCATCCACATAATCATTATTATCAGCATCTATTGAATAACCACCTCTTTTTATTTCAGAAAGTGGATGTGTTGCTGCATTTTCTTTATTACTTAATTCAACACTTATTACGGCAAATGAGAAAATAAATGTAATTATCAAAACCATAAATACAAAAACCTTTTTCCCATCAATAATTATTTTCATTTAATCCTCTATATAATCAGCTATATAACAACTATCTTCTGAATCGAACTCAGGAGTGCCACATCTAATTCCTATTCTTTGACATATAGGCTCTCCAGTTTCATCAATACCCTTCATTAAAGTTTTATCAGGACAGATTTTATTCAATTCACTAACATCTTCCAAATAAACTAATTGTGCATTATCAGATTTGTCAAAATTTAAATTATCATTAGAATCTGATTTAGTTTTATTATTTTCTAAACCAATTATTCTATCAATATAATGTCCTTGTTCATTATCTTCAAATAAGGAATTTACTAGAATTGAGGATATTAGTAAAATCACTAATAAAATAATTGTATATTTTAGTTTTTTTTCTATAATAACCCTCATATATGTAAAATTGTAATTCTTATTTATATATTTTACTTTGAAATAAAGATAAATTTATATATTAACATTCATAAAATCATAATATGAGGTTTAAGATATTATTTTTATTAATATTAGTACTTTTATCTAGTTCTGTTTATGCTTCAGACTTTTATTTTAGAGACCTTGGAGATGGTTGTTTTAATGAGAATTATTTTGGTTCTTGTACTTCAAATTGTGAATGGAGAGTTTTAGGAAGTTCTGTTGTTAAAACATGCCGAGATGCTCATGGGTGGTGTTCTAATGATGAGGGTTGTGATGTTTGTGATTATGTAAGAAGTAATTCTAAACATAGTTTAATTTACACTTGCGATACTATTGATTGTAATGAGATTAATACTTTAGAACCTTTAAGAAATTATGATGATTTTGAAAGAAAATATATTGTTAGTTTATGTGAACAAAAAGCTGGAATAAAAATACCAATTTCTTTTACCGGAGTAAATATTGTTTGTGAAGATAAAGATAAAGATGGTTTTGGCTCTAATTGCAGAGAGGGTATATGTGAAAACACTAATTGTGTTAATGCTATTGATTTAAAATCAATTGATCAAGATTGTGATGATTCAAATTCTAAAATAAATCCAAATACTGTTTGGATTATTGATTCTGATAACGATGGAAGGTGGGGTGATGTTTTTGTAGGATGTGTACCAAAAGATAATGATTGGGAATTACAAAATTCTTTTCCTTTAGATGAAGATTATGATTGTGATGATTCTGATTCAAATAATGCGCCATTTCCTGAAGGATGTCTTTGTGGAGAAAATGATTTGGGTAAGTTAAATAATAATGCATATTGTGTTGATAAAACTTCAACTCATACTGAATCTTTGAATATAGATACTGATTTCACAAAATATGTTGATAATAAAGGATATGAGTGGGTTCAAAGGACATTCAAAGAAGATGTTTTTGGAATTCCATATGAGTGTCCTATTAATACTTGTTCTATTTTAAATGATGATGTTGAATATTGTGTTAATGTAGGAACTTTTTGGGATGATGAAGGTAATTATGGTGGTAATAATTATTGTGCTTTAGATGATAGTGGAAATGGTTATTGGACTACTAGAAGTAGCGATATAAATGCAATTTTTATGGCAATTGGGGAGTTATCAGGGAGAGACTTCTCAGTATATTGTGATGAATTAGAAAAAATAATTCCAACTACTTCTGAAAATTCAGGTAGTTTTTTTGAAGAATTATTAAATTTAAATGAAGATGCAACATCTTATCTTGGAGAGGGGTGTGTTTTATTAATAAACACTCCAGAAAATGCAGGTGTTGATTATTCTCAAAGAATTTTAAATGGAGATATTCCATTACCAGAATCTCAAAAAGTAATCTTTGGTATGACTTTAGATAATATTAATGATAATGTATTTGGTATTGATTTTACTGAATATGAGATTATTGATCAAGATTGGAAATTTGGTAGACAACAAAACAAATATTCTGGATTGATTTATAATGATAAAAAGAAATTATTAATGATTGTCCAATCAAATGAATTAGGTATGGATGAACAATTAAGAAGTTATATTGATAATATGATTAATCCAAACAATATTAGATTAAATTTATTTAATTTTTTATTAGATCCTATACAACAAATTATTAATTATTTCAATTCAGATAATTTTGATTATGAAGAATATGATAGAATTTTAGTTTCAAATTTCGAACAATCTTATTTATCTATGAACAATGGTATGTTTTTTTATAGTGTTTTAGAAAATGGAAAATTAGTTGTTAAAATAGTTAATCCTAGTGAGACAACTCAAAATTTTATTGAAGATGTTTGTGACAATAAAGTATTTGAGAGTGAATTTAGATGTTCTATTTCAAATGGTGTTGTTGGTATGACTTCTGATTTATTATTTTTAGAAGATTCTGAAAAAGAACAAATTTGGAGAAAATTTAGTAGGCAAATAAGACTTCAAGGTAATGAAGGTGGGTTTGCTAGTTTTAGAGATGCTCAATGTACTTCTCAAAATTATCAAAACACTTGTCCAGATAAAACTTGTTTTTCTAAGGAAGGTTGTTTAGATATTGGAGTTTGTCAATATTCAGTTGTTTCAGAATGTATTAATAGTGATGGTTGTTGTCCTTCAAATTGTATTTATGAAACAGATAATGATTGTGAAAAAGTAGATCCATTAAGAATTCCAATTTTTGTTGATTTAAAATATGATTTTAGTTGTGATGATGAATTAAATGAAGTCAATCTTCTAAGTTTATCTTATGACTATAATGCTCATGTTGAGAATCCGAATTTAGATAGAAGTCAAAATTGGGAAGATTATTTCAATAATTTATTATGTATTAGAACAGAAGAAGGAAGTTTTGAAGTTAATTTGAGAGAAAAATGTAATAGTGATGAAGAACCATTAATTTCATTATATAAAGAACAAAACTCTCATGTTTCTGTTGTTGATGTGGGATATAGAACATTATGTTTAAAACATAGTGAGTATAACATTTCTTGTATGATTGGAGATTTTGAATCTTGTCAAGGTTTTAGTAATTTATTATCTTTAACAGATTTAACAAATTCTCACGTAGCGGGCCCAGATTATTATGATCTTAAATTATGTTGTAGATTTTATGAATAATTTAAATATAAAAAAATTTGATTTTTAAAAATTTATTTTTAATCATTCCAGCTTCTAAAATATGGAGTAATCTCTTCTTTAGTATCGGAATTATCGACAACCCAATAACCCTCATATTCTCTTTCTTGAAATGGATCATCTCCACCCGCGTAAACAGAATTAGAAATCATAAAAATACTGCTTAAAACTAAACTGAATTTAATTATTGATTTTTTACTTATCTTTCCTTCTTCATTCATAATAAATTCTTTAATCGTATCAAGTATTTTTATCATATTGTTATAAATTGTTATTCTTATTTAAATATTTTACTTTCATAAACAAATAATTCATTAACAAATATGACAAATAAATAAAAAAAGACCAAAATACTACATTATATATTAGATATTTATATGTGAAGTAAAAACCACTGTTTTCTATTATATCAAAGTCTTCATTATAGTTCAAATCACAAGGATAAGAAATACAATTAATATTTTGATTACTTTCCGTTACCAAAAAAGATATTATTAGTAATACCACTGAGAATAACAATATTGAATATTTTAAACTTTTTTTATCAAAACCCAATTTATATGTTCCATAGAAGCAAATTGGAATTAATACTGAGTGCATAATTATTGATAAAATTATTAAAAATGTATCTCCATATACTATCCATTCATTTCTACCCATCCCCATTCCTAAAAATTGTAATATGAAATCTAAAATCCATCTGCTTTGTGCAACAAAAGAAGCTATTAATACAATATTTATTAGAACTCTTTTCTTGAATATAAAACCAATTGCTGCAACAATCATCGCAATTTTACAAAACCATAATATTTTATACCAATGTCCATAATTTAAGACTTGAAAACTATAATTCATAAAAACTAGAGTTAATAAAAAAATCCCGATTATTTTAAAAATAATATTTTCTTTTTTCACAAAATATATATAGAACTTAATCCTTTTTAATACTTATGGAAATAATTATTACAAATAAAGCTGCCTATAGTATTATTTTTATATTAATTTTCTCTTTATTTGTAGTAGTTGCAGATGCTTCTGAATTTATTGATATTAATGAGGCCTATCATTCTTTAGAACAATTAGTTGATTCAAAAAATGGAAAGATTGATTTAGATGAAAATGGTCAAGTTGATAATGCCGACTTAGCTCGTGGAGTTAGATGGATTGATGTTAAACATATGGCTTTTGAATGTCCAGAAAATACTTATTTGGTTGGTTATGATGGTAATGCACCAATTTGTAGGAAGATTGGTTTGTTATGTGAAGTTTCATATCCAACAATTCCAATTTGTGTGGGACAAAATAGTGTTATAGAATCAATAGGAAAAACCTTTTTATCCTCTTCAGAAGCAGTTAATGAGTTAAATATTCTTGATCAGTTTTATGAGCACATGTCTAGTGGTGAACAAATAGGTATGAATTATCTTAATGAACAATTGCGGGATGAACTATATGAGGAGATAAAACCAAAAATTTTTGAAAAACTGAATGATGAAGGATATTTTTGTTTGTTTTTACCAATTTCCAATTTAACATTTAATCCTGAACAAATTGGTACAAAGAGATACTAAAATGTTGTTTAATAAAAAAGCGCAATTAACTATTTTTGTAATTATTGCTATTTTACTTTTATTTTCTTTTATGTTTGTTTTTTATCAAATTTCAAGTCAAAAGGATAATGAACTTAGAAATCAAAGAATTGAGAATAATTTAGATGGTGATTCAGAGGTTTTTGAAGAATCTATTCAATCTTGTTTACAAAGAGCAAGTGTTGATGCTTTAAATTTATTAGGAAGTCAAGGGGGGGTTTATTATTTTAATCAAGAAATTGAAACTTATAATTTTGCTTTTTTACTAAATGGTATTTATGACGAATCAAAGTTTATTGAAATAAATGATGAAAAGTTTTTATTATTAATAGAAAAAAGAGATTTAGTGGAATATAATGATAATATTTTACCACAAAGGCAATATTTTACTCCTCCTCATTATCCTTGTAGAAGTAAAATTACTTCCCCAATAGCTTCTTTAATTCAATATGATGTAATTAGAGATTATCCTGGATGTCAAACAGAATATTCAATTAATAAAGAAATAGAATCTTTATCTGTTTTAACAAAATTACCTTCTTTATGTAATAGAAAGGTTCCAGAAGATTGTGAAGAGAATTGTGATTGTTCTTGTGTTGGTAATTGTGAAAATACTATTATGTCCGAATTAGAAGATTATGTTGGTAAATATTTCAAATCTTGCATATTTGATTTAGTCCCAGATGGATATTCTTTAGAAACTCAGAATTTTGATATTAAGATTAGGGTTGGAAGAGATTTGATTTATTTTGAATTGGATGAAGTAAAATATATTGATATTAAAAATGAAGATTTTGTTTTAAGAAATATTAAATCTGATAATATTCATTTGAATTTATTTTCATTTTTCGATGATTCATTTAATATAATGATTGCTAAAGAAAGTACAATTCCAGATTTTAATTTAACTAGAGGTATATTGGATTTAGATTTTGTAAATCCTGAAATTATCATAATTCCAAATGTTTTAGAAACTGAAGATGGATTAAAAGAATATGATTTAATTAAAATTAAATTAAATGAGGTAGATGCGAATTTAAATGGGAAACCATTTTATTTCAATTTTGTAAGAGAAAATAGAATGCCAGTTCTACAATATATCAATAAAGTAAACATTCCTGATTCTAGAAAATATGCTTTTACATTTAAAGCAGTAGATCCAGATGAAGATACTTTAAGAATAATTCCAACAACATATGATAAAATTGACATTAAATCAATAACTCCAGATACAACTGAGAAGAATAAATGGATTGTTGCTTTTGAATCAAATATTGGTAAATTTAATACTGAAACAATAAGATTGGATGTTTGTGATTCTATGTATTGTGATTACCAAACAATTGAGTTAAGACAAGAGTAATTCTGGTTAAAATTATAGAAAAAATATATAAATGAAACATTGATTCTTTGACTTATTGGTTTATTAGAGAATGATTACAGCAAAAGAGTTAAAAAAGAAATATATTGAATTTTTTGAATCAA
>JAHWHN010000073.1 GCA_019323235.1 Candidatus Woesearchaeota archaeon
AATTACATACACCTTCTTTGCAAACTGCCTAAGCATAGTTGCAGCAGAACAAGCAGAATCGCTACCTCCAACAATTGCCACAACAGCATCCTTGTAAAATGCTGCATCACAAGTTGCACAATAACTAACTCCTTTACCTCTAAATTCTTTCTCTCCAGGCACTCCCAAATGTTTATGTTCAGTCCCAGTAGCGAAAACAACTCTTTTAGCTTCAAGTTTTTCAGAATCAGTTTCAACAATAAACTTATCTCCTTCTTTAGTTATTTTAGAAACGTTTCCGTATTTTAATTCGGCACCGTTCTTTTTAACTTGTTCCTGCATATCTTGCATTAGTTTCATTCCGGAAATGGAATAAGTTCCTGGCCAATTCATGATTTCATCAGCAGTAGCAGTTAATCCTCCAAAATCTTTAGAAACAACTGCAGTACTTAAACCATATCTCACTGAGTACAAAGCACAAGTTAATCCTCCTGCTCCTGCTCCAACAATTACAAGATCGTAGACCATTTTCAATTAAAGCATTCCTTCAACGCTTTCTTTTAATTGAGCTTTTGGTAAAAAACCAACAATTCTATCTAATTCCTTACCATTCTTAGTTAAAATTAAACAAGGAATTCCGCTAACACCCATTTCTCCAGCTTTTTGTGGAAACTCTTCAGTGTTAAGTTTAACGAATTTAACTCTACCTTCAAAAGCTTTTGATGTTTCTTCAAATACAGGACCCATCATTTGACAAGGGCCGCACCATGATGCCCAAAAATCAATCAATACTGGAATGTCTGAATTTACAACTTCTTTTTCAAAATTTTCTTTTGTTATATGTACAACCATTTTAATTACCTCTAATTTCTTGAAATATTAAACATATATAAATATTCTCGTAAACTGATGCTATTGACGTAAAAACGGCAGTACTCTTATTATAAAAATATAAACAAAACTTTTATATTCCTTAAACTTTTAAGATTAAATATGAAACCAGAAGACTTTTTCAAAAATGGTAAAGTAAAAGTATGGAAAGAAACATTTGCAGTAATTAAATCCAAAAAAACATATCCTGAAGCATTTACAAACATAATTGATAAGAATGAAATTACTGTTATTGTAGATCAAACAAAGGTAAATGATGGTGATATAATAGAAATTGAAAAAGATTGGAAATTATTAACATTCGACATGGTATTGCCTTTTGAATTAGTTGGGTTTTTAGCAGTAGTCTCAAAAATATTAGCGGAAGAAAAAATTTCAATATTTGCCATCTCATCTTACTCAACTGATCATATCTTGGTAAAAGAAAAAGATTTAGAAAAAGCAATTCAAAAAATAAAAGAACTTGGTTGTTTAATTGAAGAAAGCTAATCCTCAAAAAACAAATAAATTCTAACCATGAATATAGAAGCAATACCCCAAAGTGGGAATAACCATATAGGAATTTCAAGAAAACTGGGATTGTTATAAGTCCAGACATTAAAATATATTGAAAATGCTTCGGAAAGAGCACCAAAGAAAGAACAAAAAATAAATGTTTTAATTTCTTGTTTTGATTTTTTCATTAATATCATTAATAATGCTAAAACAATTAGATTACTAAAAGTAAAATATTATTTCTCCAAAATAACACAACAAAAATTAGAGACAAAATAGCAATCAATCCTGTTAATACCAAATCGATTTTTTTGTTCATACTTTTTAATTAATTTAATTTTATATAAAATTTATTATTTGTTTAAATAAAACTAAGTGTTTAAACTAAAAATTTAAATATTTAAAAAATTATATTATATTAAATTAATTCATTGGAGGAATTAAAATGAAAAAAGAATTATGGGATCCTTTTTCAGAAATGAGTTCTTTTAGAAAAGATATGGATAAATTATTTGACAATTTCTGGAATAGAGGCTTTAAGCCATCTAAGGACTTAAAAGTAAGAGAACCATTGGTTGATATAATAAACAAAAAAGATGAAATTGAAGCAAAGGTTGAAATTCCTGGCGTAGATAAAAAAGATGTATCAATTTCTCTAGATAAAAACAAAGTTGAAATAAAAGCTGAGAAGAAGATAGAAAAAGAACACAATAAAAAAGATTTTTTTAGACAAGAAAGAAGTTATTCCTCTTTCTACAAATCTTTCACTTTACCTGCGGAAATAGATACAGATAAAGCAAAAGTTGATATGAAAGATGGAATTTTAACTATAAAAGCTCCAAAGTTAAAACAAATCTCTTCAAAAAAGACTTTAAAGCTAAAATAATCTAAAAATAAAACAAACTTTTTTATACTTCTTTCTTTTTATTTTTATTATGGTTAGACCTACTAAATCAGCAATTAGACAAAATATTTTGAAGATATTAAGTTATTCTGGAAAATTACATGGTTATGAATTATATTACCATTATCTTAACATCTTTGGGAAAGTTCATATGAGATCAATTTATTATAATTTGAAAAAAGGCGTTATATTAAAAGAAATTAATTTATTAGATGTCAAAAAGGAACAAGGAAATTACTCTTGGGGTTCTGAAGCTGAGAAAGTATATTATACAATAGGGCCAGAAGCAAATGTTAGAGAATCAAAAAGAGTAAAAGAATATTTTGAAAAACAATCTGAAGAAAAATCTAAAAAAAATAATCAAGAATCATAATATTTTCTTAAAAAAACCCATTAATGCAAAAGCTTCTCTTTTAGACATAAAACTCTTGCCAATAATTTTCTTCCAAACTAATCTTTGAGTATCTCTTTTATCTTCAGAAACAAAATCCATTTTTTCTAAAACTTCATCAAGCATCTTCATAAGTTGCTTCTTCTCATTCAAAGAAATTGGAGTAATGTCAATTTTAAAATTTGAAAGTTCATATAATACAATAGTTACAGCATGACTTAAATTCATGGATGCATAATCTTCATTAGTTGGAATCATAACTAAAAAATCACACTTATCCAATTCCTCATTACTCAAACCATCAGACTCTCTTCCAAAAACAATTCCAATATTCCCTTCTTTAGGAATTACTTCTTTCAACTCTTTTGGAGTAATTGGGTTTCTAGGAATATTATAATCATTACCTGTCTTACAAGAAGTTCCAATTAAATAATCCATCTCTGGAAATTCTTTCAAAATTTGAACATTATCTAAAATGTCATTAGCATGTTTGGCTCTATTTCTAGCTTCTTGATCAATTTCACATTTTGGATTTACTAAAATAAGATTTGAAAAACCAAAATTTTTCATACTTCTTGCGATAGCTCCAATATTCCCTGGAAATTGTGGTTCAACTAAGATAATAGAAATCATTTTTTTAATTTTAATTGCATCATAATGTCTTCCATTTTAATCATAATGTACTTAACAGAATCCATTTTCTTTCTAACCTCTCCTCTAGTATTAAAATCTAAAAGAGAATCATAAATTTCTCTAACTTTTGAATATATTTTCTTAATTTCTTCTTCATTATTATTTGCAATTTCTAAAACAGCTCTTCTTTGAAGTTCTCCAACAAAATCACACAATCCTAAAATATATTCATCAGGGCTACATAATTTCTCAGAATATTCTAAAATATTTCCTGTTTTAACAAATTCTAAAAATAATATTGCCTCAATATATTCTTGAATCGCAATAGTATAACTTCCTGAAGAATTAATATTATTAAATTCTCTAATTTTCTTAATTTCTGCTTCTATTTCTTTTTTGAATTTTTCAGTATCTTCTATTTTATTGTTGTGACATGAAGAAATAATCTTCTTACTAATCTTTATGATATCTCTAGAAGTCAAAATAACATTTTCTCGAGCTTCATCATATTTCTTGAAATCCTTTAATAGTTTTGAAAACATATTATCTAAGATATATGTAATTTATATAAAGGTATCGCTAAAAATTATAGAAATATTTATACATCATCATTTCACAATTTAAGATTGTTTCATTCTGGGTATAAATGTTCCAGTAATAGAAACATTTATATACATAAAACTCGATTTTTAAGTTTGTATGGCAGAGAGTAATTTTTTAGTAGGTGCAGTTCAATTCATGGATAAAATTGGAGTCTATGATGTTGTATTACCATTCTTACTAGTTTTCGTAATTGTTTATGCAATATTAGAAAAATCAAGAGTTTTCGGAACAGAAAAAGTTGGTGAAAAAGAAGTTCCTAGAAAAAATTTAAACTCTATGGCTGCTTTTGTTATTGGATTTTTAGTAATAGCTTCATCTCAATTAGTAGCTTCAATTAGTGCTTTTGTATCTCAATTAGTCTTACTTATTGTTTTAGTAGTGGCTTTCTTAATGTTAGTAGGAAGTTTCACAAATGAAAAAGATATGGATGGATTCTTAAGCGGTCCAGAAAATAAAACAATAAGATATGTTTTAATGTCAGTTATGTTTTTAGGCATCTTAATCATATTTTTAAATTCAATGATGGTTGGAGATGTGACTTGGTTAGAGTATGCATTCAATTATTTAAGTGCCAGTACTAATAGTTCAGTACTGGGATCAATTTTATTATTAGCCATAATGGGTGGAGTTATTGCATTTATGGTTACTGGCGAAAAAGAAAAACCAGAAGGTGGCCAATAATTTCCCAAAAAAATAAATTAAAAATTAAGTTAAATTTTTAGAAAGATTTATATATTAAAAACCAAATAAAAAATATAATATAAAGAGGTATATCAAAAATGAACATAGACTTAAGAAGCGCATTCCTAAACTTAGAAAATAGTTTTTCACTAACAGACATAATTTTGCCATTTATTCTAATATTTGCAATAATATATGCAGTGTCTGCAAAAGTATTACACTTTGAAGGTAAAGGTAAGAAATTTCAAATAGTGGTATCTTTTGTATTATCTTTAATGGCAGTAATACCTCATGTAACTGGTGCTTATGGTCAATTTGATGTAATAAATATAATTAATAATTCTATTCCTCAAGTAATTATGATTATTATTGGAGTTATATTAGCTTTAATGTTAATTGGTGCTACAGGCATAGACTCTGGTTTTGGTGCTGATGATAAGTTTAAACAATGGGCAAAATACATTGCTTTAGCAATTGTTGGTTTAATTATTTGGACTAATGTTGATTCATCTGGTTCTTTTAGAAATATTCCTTTCTTGGGAATGCTTGCAGATCCAGATATTCAGGCAATTGCTTTAATATTAATTGTGTTTGGTGGTCTTGTTGCTTATATCACTGGCGAAAATGATGAATATGTATGTAAATGTAATTATAAAACAAATAGTGAAAGTAAGTTTAATAAACATCTAGCAGACAATCCTGACCGTGCTCAACATGTCAGAGAATTATAATTAAACAATGGCTACATTAGTTGATTTCGGATTATTGGATAATTTTGCTCCAATATTCTCATTTCTTTTTGTTTATGTTGTAACATATGGTTTACTAACAAAAGCAAAATGGGTTGAGAATAAAGGAATCAATGCACTAATTTCTTTTTGCTTAGCAGCTTTAACTCTTTTCTTTAAACCTGCCGTAGTTATGATTAATTTCATGGCACCATGGTTTGTAGTTTTTATGATAATTGGGTTATTTATAATTTTATTATTATTAGTTCTTGGTATCAAAATGGGCGATATCGAAACAGTAGCTAAGTCTGGTGGTGTTGTTTGGACTATTATGATTATAGGTATTGTAATTTTATTATTTGCACTAGGAGAAGCTTCTCAAGTAGATGCAGATGGAAATCCAGATACTACAAGTAATTATCAAAGAATTAAAGGAGTAATGTATCATCCAAACGTAATGGGTGTTATTTTATTATTAATCATTGCAGGATTTGCAATTACTTTCTTATCAACTAATGGTTAAATAAAAATTTTTAAGAAAAAAATTTAATAAAATTCTAAAGTGGTCTGTTTGTTGGAGGTTTTTGTTGACCGCCAGACATTCTAGCTAATCTATTAACACTATTAGTTAAAGTTGGTAAAATATTTTTGAAAACCTTATCCATAGCTTTCACACTACTTCCAACTTCTTTTAAGTTACTATCATATTCAGAAATTTTTCCAAGTACTCCTTGATGAAGATTATTATAACTTTCTTTAATATGTTTCATTTCTTCTTCAAGTCTAGAAACTTGTCCACTAATTGTTTCTTTCCAATTTTCAAAAGCTGTTAACTTATCTCTTAATTCTTTCCACTTTTCTTCAATAATTGATTCAATCATTTCCTCAGTTTTATCTTCTTGAGCAGTATTCATACCTCTCACTGGAGTTGCAATTGAATTAGGTTTAAGATCAGCTTGATTAAAACCATCAAATATTTGTTGAGAATCATAACCTTGTTGTTGTAATGCTTTTATAATAGAATCATCATCATATCCTTGTTGACGATACTGTAAAATTAAGTCTGTTGGAGTATTTTCCGGAATTTTAATCACCTCTTAATGTATTTTAGCATAATTTCTTTATATATCTTTCTATATTTAAAGAAATAAATTTAGATTTATTAAATCACAATTACTTTTTGGTTTTATAAACGCAATCGAAAATATTTAAAAACTCCAAAGTTTTAATAGTTAAAATGAATAAAATCAAATTCAAATTAAAGACATCATTACTTAACATAGATTTCGAGGGAGATAAATCCGAATTAATTGAATTAACAAATTTTTTCTCTGAAATAAACAGAATTGCTTCTGATGTTGACATAAACATGGAAGAATTAGTTTCAAATGTTCCATTGTGGAAATTATCTAAAGAACTACAATTAAAAAAAGATACAATAAATCAGATGGAAGATTTATTAGAAGCAGAATCAGGAATGATTGTAGAAAAAATATCTTTTAACAATGTTAATGAAATAAATGATAATGGAACTACTGTAAGTTTAAACTTTGATGAAATAAAACAAGGAACTAAAAAATTCTTACAACAAGTAGATGTTACTAAAGCAAACTATCTAATTGTTCATATTATCTCAAATGTTGATAAAGAATATTGTTCAATAATCTATGACAATATTAAAAGACATCTACCTCATGTAGATACTAAATTAATCAAAACAAAAAAGAATATCTTAGAAAAAACAATTGTTGAATGTGTATTCTTTGGCGATTATTCGGATGAAGAATAAATTTCTTTCTTCAAACTATTCATCAAACAAATCTTCTTCAACTTCTTCTAATTGATCTTTGAAATTATATTCTTCTAAATTTTTTCGAATCTTTTTATAATCCATTTTAAATGAAAAAATTAAGCAGCTTGAACTTTGTTCAGCTGTTTATCTAATCCTAACTTCTTTGAGAATTCTTTATATCTGTTTCGGATTGTAACTTCTGTTACGTTTGAAACTAAAGCAACTTTCTCTTGAGTTCTTTTCTCGCCATTCATGATAGCAGCTAAATAAATAGCTCCTGCAGCAATAGCTTTTGGACTTTTACCAGAGTTTAAACCATTATTCTTAATTTTATCAATCAATTTTAATGCTTTAGTTTGAGTAGCAGGACTTAATTCCAATTCAGATGCATATTTATATACATAATTAATTGGGTCTGCAGGCATTAATTTGATGTCTAATTTTCTAAGAACAAATCTATAGTTTTTTCCTAAAATCTTTTTATCAATACCAGATGCATTACAAATGTCATCCATAGTTAAAGAACAATCATTAACTCTTGAAGAAATATAAACAGCTCCAGCAACAATATGCTCAAGACCTCTACCTTTAACTAATCCTCTTTGGACAGCCATAGTATAAATTCTTGCAGCTTCTTCTTCAACAGCAGGTGCTAATTTTAAAACAGAACTTATTCTTTTTAATTCTGATAAAGCTAATTGTAAGTTTCTTTCAATAGCAGTAGAAACTCTTCTTTGCCATTTAATTAATCTTTTAAATTTATCTTTGTTATTTAATTTATATAAATCTGAAGAATTACCAATCTCAGTTCCTAAACCTTGATCGTGTTGAGTGTAAGTCATTGGTGCACCAGTTCTTCTTTTGTTTTCGTCACCAGAATCATGCTCTGACCATTCTTGGCCAAAATCTACCATTTTATCTTCTAATACAAGGCCGCAACTTCTACAAATTACTTCACCCTTGTCTTTATTATGCATTAATTTTGTGTCTCCACATTCAGGACATTTTTTCATCATTTTATCAATACCTCTTTATTTTACCACTCTCGAATAGTAGTAAGACATATCTCATTTATAAAGGTTTCGGATTTTCATCACTTTTTAGTACTGAATTTATAAAACTTTGCGAGAATCTTTATAAGTTCCATTTAAAAAGTTTTATAAACAAATTATATATTCTTAAAACAATGAGCAAAGAACTATATCAAAAAGCAATATCTTTTACAAAAAAGAAAATTAAAGAAAGTATTACTTTAGATTATTATATAGTTCAATTAGTAGCTAGTATTGAAGATTTAGATACTATTTCTAATAAAATGATTAAAAGATTAAGAGATTGGTATGAATTACATCTACCTGAATTTTCAAGACAAGTAACAGATCATAAAGTTTTCTTAAGAGAATTAAAATTCGCCAAAAAAGAATTAATGAAAAAAAATGGCATTAAAATATCAATGGGTGCTGATTTCTCAGAACAAGAATTAAAATCCTTACAAAATTTAAGAAATGCGACATTAGAAATTTTCAAGTTAAGAGAAGAACAACAAAAAGAGCTAGAAAAACTAATGGAAAAGCATTATCCAAACTTAACAACACTATCTGGTTCTTTAATTGGTGGTAAATTAATAAAAATAGCAGGTAGCATGAAAAAATTAATTGAATTCCCTGCTTCAACAATACAATTACTTGGAGCAGAAAAAGCATTATTTAGACATCTTAAAACTGGTAAGAAACCTCCAAAATATGGAATCTTACTAAGTCATCCTTTTGTTGCAGAATCAAAAGATAAGAGTAAAGCAGCTAGAAAACTGGCTGATAAAATATCAATTGCTGCAAAAGTAGATTATTTTAAAGGTGAGTTTATCGGAGATAAACTTAAGGCACAACTAAAATGAGCAGAATAAACAAAACTAAAATTTTTGGAGTATATGAAGAGTTAGCTAGAAAGAGAAAAATCTACACTAAAAATTTAACACCTGGAAAAACTGTTTATGATGAAGAATTAGTAAAAACAAATGACGGTGAATTAAGAGAATGGAATCCTTACAAAAGTAAGCTTGGTGCTTACATTATGCAAAAAGGAGTTAATGACATCTTCATAAGGCCAGGTTCTTCAGTATTATACTTAGGTATTGCTTCAGGAACATCTGCTTCTCACATTTCTGATATTATTGGAAAAGATGGAATGATTTATGGTATTGACCCAGCATTTAGAGTAATGATAGATTTAATGTTTGTAGCAGAAGAAAGAAAAAACATTGCTCCAATATTAGATGATGCAGCTCATCCTGAACATTACAAAAATTTAGTTCCTAAAGAAGTTGACTTCATAATACAAGATGTAGCTCAAAGAAATCAATCTGAAATATTTATCAAAAATGTAGATAGGTATTTGAAAAAAGATGGCTTTGCTATGATTGCAATTAAAGCTAAAAGTATTGATATAGCTGGAAATTCTAAAAAGATATTTAAAGACATAAGAGACGAACTAGAAAAGAAATACACAATAGTAGATTCTAAAAAACTAGAGCCTTTTGAAAAAGATCATATGATGATTGTAATAAAAAAGAAGTAAAATTATAGAATATATCTTCTTCTAAAATCTCTTAAATCATTATATTTTTCAGACTGATTTTTTTTCTTAATAATTTGAGTATGTGTAAAAGTTCTAGACTCTCTAATTACATAATCTTCTAATCCAATCCCTAATTCTTTAATTTCTGGATTATTTTCTAAAAATTTAACTAAAGTATCTTGGTCTAAATTTTTAAAATAAAAGATTGTTTCATCTTTTAATTTAGCTTTATCCATCATATCTTCTTTAATGATTCCGGGATATTCTCTAATCATAATATCTTCAAGATATCTATTTTTAGTTATCAAATCAACCTTATTCATAGATATAGTGATAATATTAAATTATAAAAAGATTACCTTAAATATTTTCCATTATTTTAGAAAAGTCAATTTCTTTATTTTCATAAAGTAATTCATAAATAGAATCAATAATTGGTGTCCTTAAATCTTTCTTCCTAGCAATATCATAGAAAATCTTAGTATTAGAATACCCTTCAATGAGTAAATGTTCTTCATTCATTTCATTAAGAACCTTTTCAACGTTAGTGCTTTTACCTAATGAAATTCCAAATTTCTTATTTCTACTATCTCCAAAACAGCTAGCAAATAAATCTCCGCTCCAAGCAG
>JAHWHN010000074.1 GCA_019323235.1 Candidatus Woesearchaeota archaeon
AAATAATAAATAACGCAAAAAGGTTATTTGTTGTAGGAACAACATCATTAAGAGCAATAGAATCAAGTTTCGAAGATAAAGTAATTGCTTGCAAGAAATCAACAAAACTCTTCATTTATCCAGGATATAAATTCAATAACAAAATTCACGCAATGATTACTAATTTTCATCTTCCTAAAAGTTCATTGCTTTTGCTTGTTTCTGCATACATAGGAAAAGAAACTATTCTGAAAATATATGAAGAAGCCAAGAAAAATAATTATAGATTTTATTCTTTTGGAGATGCAATGTTGTTAATTCCTTAAACTAAACTCACATCCACAATAATTTTGTCTGTATAAATTATGCTCAATAGATAATTCCACACTTTTGGCCCATCCTGTTTTAAAATCTTTCTCTAAGAATTTTTCAAAATTTTTTCCAACTTCAAAAATTTTTAAATTGCTTTTATGAGGTGATAGGGTTAAGGTTGTTGTGAAAAAATCATAATTTTTCGCCATTTCTGCTGCTCTTCTCAAATTAAATTCAAAACATTTAAAGCATCTCTTCCCTCCTTCTGGCTCTTTTTCTAATCCTTTAACAAATTCTCTCCACTCGTCATGATCATAAGTGTCTTCTATAAATTCTATACCATAAATCTCTGCTAATTTCTTTGCCTCGTATTTTCTTCTCTCATATTCTTCCTCAGGATAAATATTTGAATCTGAGAAAAACATTGTAATTTCATATTCTTTTAATTGTTCTAAACATCCTGCAGTACAAGGAGCACAACAAACATGCAATAATAGCTTCATAAATTGAAGAAATCAAGTTCAGTTTTTAATAGTTTTCAAAATTTTAAAGTCAAAAAAGTTTTCATTAGATGCTTTATATATATCATGTTTATCCCTTGTTACCAAGTCATAATTCTTTTGAGTACAAAATGCAGCAAGAACTGCATCAGAAGGGTCTTTAATATAATTAAGAATTTTAGGATTAACGTCAGAAATGTAAGATATCTCTTCTAATCTATGCCCTGGAGATACAGGCACAGGAACAATATTAAGTTTATTTTTCTTTTCAAATTTTCGGACTGAATTCTTAATGTGCGGACCAACCTTATGCCTATGTTCTATATGCATTAATTCTTCATAATTAAAAGATGTAATAACATAATCCCATTTCAAAAGATTATTTTCTTTATGATTTTCAAAGAGCCATACCAAAAAACAAGTATCTAATGCGTAAGTCATAATTAAAATTCATATAATAGATATTTAAATCTTTGGAAATGTTTTTATAAATTAGAATCTATAAACCATTATGGATGATGCAATTTATGTTGCAATTATTTCAGTAATTACAATTATATTAGTTATATTAGGAATTTATCACCTTATCGTTAAGTCAGACTTGGAAACTGAAAACAATTTTCTAAAAACAGAAATCAATTCAAAAAATAAAGAGATAGAAGAATTATCAAAAGATATTAATTTTCTTGAAGAAGAAAAACAAGACATCACAAATCAATTAGGAGAAATTTCAAATGAACTAATTGAAGTTAAAACAGAAGCATTCAACACACTTAAAGAGGTTGAAAACTTTGAAAATCAGATTAAAAACTCTTTAGAGTGGTTCTCTGAAAACTTAAACATTAATCAATATGATGAGTTTCATTCTATTGAAAAGGATATAA
Organism: Candidatus Woesearchaeota archaeon; assembly: GCA_019323235.1. Taxonomy (GTDB): domain Archaea; phylum Nanobdellota; class Nanobdellia; order Woesearchaeales; family JABIAG01; genus JAHWHN01. The sequence goes on from JAHWHN010000074.1 coordinate 1,676, forward strand.
AGAGAAATTGTGTCAAAATAGGGGATAAGTGTGAAATAAAATTGAGCTGTCTTAATTATGTAAATAATGAAGAAAATGGATTTTACTATCAAAATGATACAGGAGACGAATTGAATTCTTTGCTTGATATTTACGAAAAAGAAGGAGGAGATTGTGAAGATTATTCATTGCTGGCAATTGCGGAATTAAATTACATTAAGGATTACTGCGAAAAAGAAGATATGAATGAGACGGTTTATTATGCATGGGTCGAGGATGAAGATAAAAAACATTTTGTTGAATGGAGCAATAATTATTACATCAGAAAAGCACAAGACTATGAATTTTCTTTACCTTATTATTACACTGTTTGTGGTGATTTTAATGGAGGACATTGCGTAATTGCCTTTTCAGAACATCCATTAAATAATACTGAAGAATCAATAAATAATGCCTTGCTTGTTGAACCCCAAACAGGAGAAATTGTTGCCGATTTCAGAAGAGAAAGCCACGATTATATATTTTTGGCATTTTATAATGACATGTACCTTCTAAATAAAGGGTGGAATTCTTATTCTGACTTCATAATTAAAATTGAAGATTTAAGCAATAATCTACAAAGTCTGATCCAAATAAGAGAAAAGTAAATCATTTCCGCATCCTGAATAATTTTTAAGGTTCTTTCTAAACAAAGGAAGTTTTTTCAAAAAGAGATTCAATTTCTTGGAAGACAAGTTTAGGGTTGTCATACCAAATTTATTTCTTTCAACAAAATCTGCATTCAATAACTGCTCGTAATGGTCCTTAATTGGCAAAACAAAAAGAGGTTTTTTCAAATACAAAGATTCAGTAATAAGAGAAAAACCACCATAGCAAATTACTGCTTTAGAAGATTCAAGATTTTTCATAAACTCTTTTTCAGAGAATTTTTTAAAAATTACATTATTTATTTTTTCAGATTTATTAAAACCATAAACAATAAAATTCTCTTTGAATTTAGAGAATATTTTAATTAGTTCTTTGTCGTAATGAGAAGAAGTCATGTAAACAACAATATGATTTCCGTTTTTGGGTTTTAGTTTTAGAATTTCTTCTCTTAAAATTGGTAGAAAGATTCTTGTTTTCTTCTTAATTGCTTTTTTGAAAAAAGTAGTAATGAGATATTCATCGCAAAGAGGGGTTATGAAAAACGAAACAATTCTTGCCATTATTTTTGCTTTAAAATTCTTAAGTTCAGGAGTTTTTATTCTAGTTATTGCATTGATGTTATCAATCCCAATAACCTTCTTCCCTTTTAACTTTCCAAACCAGTGAGTCATAGGTTCATAATCAGTGATAATAATGTCAGGATTAAATTTTGTTAGAACTTCAAAGTTGTTCTTTATTCGTCTAGGTAATTTAATTAGATTTGCAAAAAAAGTCTTAAAAGGCCTAATTTTATTCTCATCATAACACAACTCAAATCCTTCTAGTAAAGTAGCATCTGGAAATACTTTCAGGCCCATTCCGTATGTAAAGACAGTAACTTTATGCTTTTTTCTCAGATGTTCAATTACTGTTTTGCTTCTTATTGCATGGCCGTAGCCTACTCCTGTAACTCCGTAAGCAATATGCATATTATTAATTAGAAGTTGTTATTTAAAATGATTTCTACTTTAAAATCTTACCAGTTTTAATATACCACATATACAAATCCAATTCAGCAGCATTCAT
>JAHWHN010000075.1 GCA_019323235.1 Candidatus Woesearchaeota archaeon
ACATTTATATACCTAATTTTTCAAGATTATGTCTATGAGAGTTAAATTTTGTGGTGCGGCGAAAATAGTAACTGGTTCTTGCTATTATATTGAAGTTGGAAATAAAAGAGCATTAGTTGATTGTGGTATGTTTCAAGGTACTAAAGACATAACTAGATTAAATTATGAACCATTCTTATTCAATCCTAAAAAAATAGATTATTTATTCTTAACTCACGCTCATATTGATCATTCTGGATTAATTCCTAAGTTATATAGAGAAGGTTTTAGAGGGCAAATTTTTGCGACTTCTGCAACTGTTTATTTATGTAAAATTATGCTTCAAGATTCAGCACATATCCATGAAATGGATACTGAACATGAAAACAGAAGAAGAACCAGACAAGGTTTAAAAGAAAGGGAACCATTGTATACTCAAGTAGATGCTGCAGCTTGTATGAAATTATTTAAAAAAATTAAATATGATGAAGAACTCTCTGTATGTAGTGAAATTAAAGCAAGATATAGGGATGCTGGACATATTATTGGTAGTTCTATAATTGAATTATTCTTAAATGAAACAGGTAAACAGAAGAAATTAGTTTTCTCTGGAGATTTAGGACAATGGGATGTTCCAATTGTTAAAAATCCAACTCTTATTGATGATGCAGATTATATATTTGTAGAATCTACTTATGGTAATAGACTTCATGAAAAAGTTGAAAAAAGAGAAGAAGCACTATTAGATTGTATAAATAAATCCGTTGAAAATGGTGGAAAATTATTAGTACCCTCTTTTGCAATTGAAAGAACTCAAGAAATTTTATATTCTCTTAATAAACTAGTAAAAGAAAAGAAAATGCCTAGAAATTATAAGATATTTTTAGATAGTCCTTTGGCAATTAAAGCAACTGAAATTTTTAAGATGCATAAAGAAACTTATGATGAAGAAACTTTGAAATTTGGAAATCCTTTCCAATTTTCTAATTTAGAATATACTCCTAGTGCAGAAGATTCAAGAAAATTAAATACTTATAATAGACCTTGTATGATTATTGCTGGAAGTGGTATGTGTACTGCTGGAAGGATAAGACATCATTTAAAACATGGTTTATGGGATAGAAAAAACATTGTATTGTTCGTTGGTTATCAAGCAGAAGGTACTTTAGGAAGACATATTCTTAGAGGAGATAGAAAAGTAAGAATGATGGGTATGGAAGTGTTTGTAGGAGCAACAATCAAGAAAATTAATAGTTTCTCAGCTCATGCAGATTATAAGGATTTATTGAGATGGTTAAAACATTTTAATAAAGGTCCTAAGAAAGTATTCATAGTTCATGGTGAAGAGGATGTAGCTCAAGAATTTGAGCAAAAACTAAACAAATCCGGATTAAACGATACTCATATACCAGGACTTGGTGAAATAGTGAACTTATGACTCACGTAATTTTCGCTGTATCATTTGGTATTATTGAGTTATTATTACTAGTTTTAATTATTTATCACGTATTTAAATTATTTTTACCTTATTCTGAGTCTACCGGGTATAAAATGTTGCCTAAAAGCAAAAAAATTAAAGTATTTTTTAGTTTCTTTTCAGGCATGGTTGTTAAGAATGAATTTGTTGAAAGAAATTCTAAAGGATATAAGCTTTTGAACGCACTTTTCTTTCCTTTTGTCGTTTTATTAATGGAAATAATATTTGCTATGATCTTTGGACCTTATGTGTTTTTTAGAAGTTCTGGGGTATTTAATTGGTTCTTATACTACATATTGAAAAATTTCCTATATTTGGTTGCAGTTTTGGTAATAATTAATGGTATTTTAAGATACAACAGATTTCGAAAAGAAATTTCTATTTAATTTTATGAATAACTACTTGATTAAAATATTTAAGCAAAACTACAACATTATTATTTTATAAATTATAAGCATTTGCTAATTGTTTTACATCATAAATATATTATTTTTGATTAAATTATAAATTTTTAAGAAAATATTAAAACTATCAAAAAATACCAAATTTTTAACAAAAACCCCCCTTTTTTTGTAAGATTATTGCTTGTTTATTTGATAGAACAATTCCTCATCTATAATTGGTTGATGACTTCCCTTATATAAGCTGCCCCGATACCTTATTTTACCTATATAGATAGGGTTTTTAACCATTTCATATAGTGTTGAAGTGGGAATCTTAAACTTTTCAGAAATTTCCTTATAATTAATACCTAAAGACCACATTTCAAAGACATCTTTAACTATTTGAGAATTAGCTTGATCTATTGTTAACTTGCCATTTTTGTATAAATAACCGAAAGGAGCCCTGTGTAATGCCTCACCATCACTAATTTTCTTATCAAAAGCCATCTCAACTCTTTCTTTAACCATACCTCTTTCTAATTGTGCGAAGACTCCAATTATTTGGAAGAACGCTTCGCCCATGGCAGTAGTTGTATCAATTTGCTCAGTTACGGAAGAAAAATTAATGCCTTTAGCTTTAATCTCTTCTAAGAATAATAACATATCCTTCAAGTTCCTTGAAAACCTATCAATTTTGTAAACTAATAAAACATCGAACTTTTTTTCATCAATATCATCTTTTAGTTCTTTCATAGCAGGTCTGTTAAAAGATCCAGCAGAGTAACCTGCATCAACATAGTTCTTAAAAACCTTCCAACCTTTAGAAACACAAAAAGCATTACATCTAGTTAGTTGCGCATCTATAGAAATACCTTCTTTGGCTTGTTCCTCAGTTGATACCCTAACGTAAATTGCTACTTTTTGCATATTTTGACCTCTTTTTTAGTTTATAGGGCCTAATTTCAACGTATTCAAGCGAATTAGACCTTCCAATAAGGGAATGCTTATCGGAAACATCATATAGCCTTATTGGAATTTATTTATAAATTTTGCTAAAAAATCAAAAAATAGGTATCTTTATAAAAAATAAAGTCTTAACTAAGTTAAAATGACTAGTGATGAACATGCTTATACTTTAGTGGAATGTGAATCCTTAGATTTAAATATTCTTGATAATCTAGCAAATAAGTACAAAATGGTACATAGTGTTAAAGGTTATTATGACATTTGGTTCGGTACTCCTTTTAATGAAGGAGGTTATGAAAATTTTCTACAATTTACATATAGTTCTAAAGAAGCTAAAGATGTTGTAATTTCAACTTTTAAGTCAAGAGATTATGAAGATGAAGAAATTTCTGGTTTATTAAAAAAATTAGTGTCAGAATTTAACCCACTTGTGGTTTTAGATCAAAAAGGTAAAGCAATTTTTGTCGAAAACCTAGCAACACACTAAATAATCTTCTGAAATCCGCTCTGGATGCGGGCAAAATTCAAAGTTGGCCGTCGAAGCATATATTTCTATAAAATAGGCCGGCCTTTTAATCAAAAAAGTAAGGACTTTTACTTGACCTTCCAGGTATAGAAATTGGCATTTTCTTTTCTTGAGATTTTATTAACTTGTCAAACTTTCTTCCAAGCAATTCTCCAAGATTATCAAAACCAAGTCTATAAGAAAATTCATATTTTGGCAAATCTAAATGAATTATGTCTAATAATTTCTTAATTAAATTATGATTTGTAGATAGATTTACATATAGTCTAAATGATTCTTCTTGAGCTATTTCTTTAACATCTACGCCCTTATCTCTTATACTACCAATTCCATCAAATCCTGAATAAATTCCCTCTCTAAATGCGCCATGGAAGTCAAATAATTGTATTTTCTTGCTTTCTTTATCATAAGAACAGTTAGAATTATTGGAAGTACTCATAATATCATCTAGCATAATTAAATTAGTAAAAACATGAGTTCTGATTAATTCTTCTAAAAAAGGTAAGTGACTTCCATAAAAAAACTTGTTTTTTTCTTCAAATTCTTTACCTGGAACTTGATTACAAATAAAGGAATCTTCATTAAATA
>JAHWHN010000076.1 GCA_019323235.1 Candidatus Woesearchaeota archaeon
ATTTCAATAATCTTTATAAAACACCATTTGTTTTGATAAAGGTATGAATATTTTACTTACTGGTGGGGCAGGGTTTATTGGGAGTCATGTTGCTTCTAAATTGTTGAAGAGAGGAGATAATGTTGTTATTATAGATAATTTTAATGATTATTATGATCCAAAATTAAAACACGATAGAATTAAATCTTTAATTAAATCTTATCCAAAAGTTAAAGTTTATAGTGGAGATATAACTAATTTAAAGTTATTAGATAGTATTTTCAAAAAGCATAATTTTGAGAAGGTATGTCATTTGGCAGCTCAAGCTGGAGTTAGGTATTCTATAGAAAATCCATTTATTTATGAACATTGGAATAATTTAGGAACTTTAAATATTTTAGAATTATCAGTGAAGCATAAAATTAAGAATTTAGTTTATGCTTCATCTTCATCAGTTTATGGTGGGAATAAGAAATATCCTTTTTCTGAAAAAGATAATGTTGATACTCCAATTTCCTTATATGCAGCTACTAAGAAATGTAATGAACTTTACGCTCACACTTATAATAAAATCCATGGTTTAAAATCTACAGGATTAAGATTTTTTACTGTTTATGGACCATTTGGAAGGCCAGATATGGCTTTATTTAAGTTTACTAAAAGTATTTTAGAAGATAAACCAATTGATGTTTATAATAAAGGTAATATGATTAGAGATTTTACTTATGTTGATGATATTGCTGATGGTGTAATTAAATCAATCGATAAAGTCCATGAATGTGAAGTTTTTAATTTGGGGAATAACAAGCCAGTTACATTAAAGTACTTTATTTCTACTATTGAAAAGAATCTTAGCAAAAAGGCTAAGAAGAACTTAATGGGGATGCAAAAAGGAGATGTTCCTAAGACTTATGCTAATATAAATAAAGCTAAAAAAATGTTAAAATGGCAACCTAAAACGTCTATTGAGGACGGAATTAAGAACTTTATTGAGTGGTATAAGGAATATTATAAAATTCAATAAAACTTAGCAACATTTATATACTTGAAAGTCTATTTTAGTTCCGAGGTGATACTATGGAATGTAATGTTGGCGGAGCAGACAGACATTTAAGAATAATTTTCGGAGTTTTAATCATCGGTTATGGTATGTATATTGGTTCTTGGTTAGGTTTAATTGGATTAATACCACTTTTAACTGGAATTACTAGAAAATGTCCTTTGTATGTTCCTTTTAAGATTTCTACTTACAAAAAAAGTAATCCTGAAGTTGCTAAAAGTGAAGTAAAAGTCACTACTAGTAAAAAGAAGGTTGCTAAAACAAGTAAGAAGAAAGTTACTAAAAAGAGCAAAAAAGTTAGTAAAAAATAAAAAATACATAAAGCTTTTATAATTCTTTTACTTTTTTTCTTTTATGGCTAAATTTTGGAAGATTGCTAACGATATAATCAAGGACGCAGATATAATTTTAGAAGTCCTTGATGCTAGAAATATCGAAGGCAGTCGTAATGAAGAGATAGAACATAAAGTTAGAAGTAGTGATAAAACTATTATTTATGTCGTAAATAAATGTGATTTGGTTAATAAAGAAACTTTAGAAAAGGAAACTAAGCAGATTAAAGATTGTATCTTTGTTTCTTCTACAGCATACCATGGTTTTTTGAAATTAAAATCTAAGATTATGATGGAAGCTAAAAGAATGGGTATTAAAAAACCAAAGGTTGGGGTTGTTGGATATCCAAATATTGGTAAAAGTTCAGTAATTAATGCTTTGAAAGGTAAACATTCTGCTCGTGCGTCATCAGAATCTGGTTTTACTAAAGGTGTTCAGTTTATTGCAACTAGAAATTATTTATTAATGGATACTCCAGGAGTTATATCTTATCAAGAGAAAGATGAGAGAAAATTAGGAAGTATTGGAGCTGTGGATTTTTCTAAAGTAAAAGATCCAGAAGATGTTGCTTTAGAATTATTAGAAAAAAGGTTAAAATTATTTCAAGATTTTTATAAAATTAAAGAAGAAGATGAAGAGTTTTTAGAGGCATTAGCTATGAAATATAATTTTTTAGCTAAAAAAGGAATGCCAGATACAAAAAGAAGTGCTAGGAAGTTACTACAAGACTGGCAGAATGGACAAATAAAAATAAAATGAAATATTGGTTTAGAAAAAGAAGAGGTTTGTTTAGTAGAGATTTAGGTTGGGGTTGGATACCTATTTCTATAGAAGGATGGATTTGTACTTTTGTATTATTAATTTTGATAATACTTTCTGCCTATGATTCTAAATTATATGATGAGTCCAAGATTAATGTTATCAGATTTTTAATTAGTTTAATTATATTATTAGTTTTATTCACAGCATTAGCTGTTCAAAAGACTAGACCAGAAAAAAAGGAGAGATAAAATGAAAAAGAAATATTTTAGATGTACTGTGTGCCAAGATATCCATTTTGGTAATGAAGGACCAGAAGTTTGTCCTACTTGTAAACAAGAAAATAAATACATAGAAGTTGATAAGGAAGAAGCTCAATTAGTTATGGAAAATAATTAAGATGAAAGAAGAACTTAAGAAAAGACTTCAAGAGTATTGTAAAGGTAATGATTTTATTCTAAATGATAATGAAGAGTTTTTAGATAAAGTTCTTGATGGATTAGTGATGAAGAAGGAAAAGGAAGGTCAATTCTTTTGTCCTTGCAGATTTGCTAATGGAGAAAATAAGACTGAATTGTTATGTCCTTGTAATTTCAAAGTTCAAGAAAACTGGAATTCGAGAAAAGAATGCTGGTGTGGTTTATTTAAGAAAAAAGATTAAAAAATAAAAAATATGGAATTACTCCACATTTAGTTGTCCTTTAACTATTAGATTTTTGAAACCATAGTTAAAAGTTCCTTTTTCAGTTGCTTTGAAACTTAATTCTGCAATTTTACCAGGAACTACTTTAGTAGTTAAATCATAACCTTCGATTTCGAATATTACATCTTCTCTTTCATCATCTTCTTGAAGATCATTAAGGTTAATTAACTCTAAAACAACATCTTTGTCTTGTGGAACAACTATGCTACTTACATCCATTTTACCATCATAAAATCTAATAGTATATTTCCATACATTACTTTCTAAAGATTCTAATTCTGGAGCTTGAATTGTTTGAGCACTTTGAGGTTCTACTTCAGTTTCTGAAGAACATCCAACTAAAAGTAAAGATGCTAGAACCATAATAATTAAAAATAATTTTTTCATTGTTTATACTCCAAGAATTAAGAAGAAAGTTTCATTTATAAAGATAATCGATATTTTTTAGAAATATTTAATTATTCTTTAGATTTAACTAAAGTAATTTCAATTGTTGAAACTCGAACTTCTTTATCTTTGTCTTTTTCTTCAAAAACTTCGCTTCCAATTTCTACTTTTTGAACAGAAACTACGTCTTTAAAAAAATCGTTGACTACAAGTTCAGCCACATCAACAGCTCTAGAAATTAATTTTCCTCGTGCTTTAATTACTACTTCATCAGATTTACCAGAAGTGAATTGCATAACAACGCTAGTCACGTAATTCATGAAAGGTCCGTTACCAATAAAAATAGAATTATCATTGCTCAAGGTCTTACCTCTTAGATCTAATTAATCTAGTAATATACCCAGCAATGGTGTTTCTTAATTTTACACTTCTAATATCAGCAACATCGCCAATAACAGCTTTATTCTCTTCAAAAGTAGGCTTAAAAGTGTTAGGATTGTCGTTAACTAACTTTATTGCAGTTCTTTTGGTTAATTGTGTTTTGATTCTACCCATTTTAATAACTCAGAATTTAAATTTAATTTATAAATGTTATGGTTAGGGACTTACATTTCTTCAGGATGTTTGATGTTTAATAATTCTAAACCTTGACCAATCACGGATTTTACTGCCTTGATTATTGAAATTCTGGCTTTAGTTAGTTCTTTATCTTCAGTTATAACTGGACAGTTTCCATAGAATGTGTTAAATTGTCTTGCTAAACTTACTAAATATTTAGCTAAATGAGATGGTTTGTTGTCTTTTATGATTTTATCTAATATCATCTCAAATTCTTCTAGAATTTTAATTAAGTCAATTTCTTGCTTTTCTTTTAATAATGAGTAATTAATATTTGAAGATTTATTACTAGATTTTTTTAATATTGAATTACATCTTGCATAAGCATATTGAACATAAGGGCATGTATCTCCTTCAAAATCTAATACTTGGTCCCAATCAAAAATGATGTTATGAAGTCTATCGTTAAATAAGTCATTGAAAATTACTGAACCTACTCCAATTTCTTCAGCCACTACTTCTTTGTTTTTCAAATCAGGGTTTTTTTGTTTAATAATGGCTAATACTTTTTCTTTTGCTTTGTCAAGAACTTCCTCTAAAACAATTACTTTTCCTTTTCTTGTTGACATGCCACCATCTTTGAAGCTTAACCTTCCAAAAACTACGTGTATGAAGATATCTTTGAATTTTGAGTTGTACATCTCCATTACTTTAAACCATTGCTTAAAGTGTAAAGATTGGGCTACATCAACAACATATAATATTTTACTTGGATTGTGTTTTTCTAATCTATAAAATCCAGCTGTGATGTCTCTAGAACCATATAGTGTAGAGCCGTCTTTTTTCTTTAGTAAACAAGGAGGCATTTCATCACCAACTTCAACTACTAAGGCTCCATCATCTAATTTTGTTAATTTTTTCTTTTCTAATTTTTTTAATGTGTCTTCTATGAAAGGAATATATTCTGATTCTCCCATAGTATAAGTAAATTTAACATTTAATCTATCAAATATTCTATCATAATCTAACATTGAAACTTCAACAAATTTTTTCCAAAATTTTAATGAATCTTTATCACCACTTTCTAATTTTGCAAATTCATCTCTTGCTTCTTGTTCAAGTTCTGGATTTTTTTCCATTTCTTCATGAAATTTAACGTAAACTTTGTTTAAATCTGTTACATGTTTTATTTTATCTAATGAAGAGAATTTTTTAATTCCACAAATTAATTGTCCAAAGTTAGTTCCCCAATCTCCAAGATGATCAATTCCAATTACATTATAACCTTTAAATCTATATATGTTACAAAGAGCTTGACCAATAACTGTAGAACGTAAGTTATGAATCCCCATATGCTTTGCTACATTTGGACCAGAATAATCAATAACTATATTTTCTTTTAACTCTGAATGCTCTTTAAACTTTCCAGAATTTATGTTTTCTAAAATTTGTTTATTTAAAATTCCTTTATCTATGAAGAAGTTTAGGTATGGACCTTCTGGTTTAATAGTTACATTTTCTATTTTTAATTCTTCAGATAATTGTTTAGAAATCTCAATAGGACTTTTCTTTAGTTCTTTAGATAATGAAAAACAAGGAAATGCAAAATCACCCATTTCTGAATTTGGAGGAATTGTTAATGTAATATCTACATTTAGTTTTTGTTTTAATTTTTTTGTGATTAATTGTTTGAAGTCCATAATCTAAAATAAAAATTAGAAATATATAAAGTTTGTTAGATTTGAATTAGATAGAAGCATCTATATTAAAGAAAGAATGGTTTTTTAGGACTAATCTTCAGATTCTTCTTCTTCAGAATCTTGTTCGTAATCGTCTTCTAAATCTTCGTCGTCCTCTTCAGCATCTTCATATCCTTTCATGAAAGCATCTTCTTCTGCTGAGATTTCTCCGCCATCTATGTATTCTTCTCTATCCTCTTCAGAATAAAGATTTTCTTCGTGTTCGCCTGAATAATAATCGTCGTCCATCATTTTAACTCTTTTCTTTAAGGTATTATTTAAAAATATTTCTTATTTGGGGTATATACCTTGTTATATCGATGATAAAATTTAAAAAGGAATTTGTTAATCCACAACAAAATGGAATTAAAACAAGTTATTTTGGTTAGAGAAGATTTGAAATTAAGCCCAGGCAAGATGGCAGCTCAAGTAGCTCATGCTGCAGTGCAGTGTGTACTTAAGTCAGATAGAATCTTAGTAAATGATTGGTTAAGTTCAGGAGCTAAAAAAACAGTTCTTAAAGTTAAGAATGATGCTGAAATGTATAAGATTATGCAAGATGCTAGAAATAATGGCTTAAAAACTGAAATGATCACTGATGCTGGCAGAACTGAAATTGCCCCAGGTACAGAAACTACTCTAGCTATTGGACCAGATATTGCTGAAAAAATTGATAAAATTACTGGACATTTAAGTATGTATTAAATTTTTCAATTCTTTATTGTAGATATCTCTATCTAATTTTGATTTTCAATTAATGTAGTCCAGAAGAACCAAATCCACCACTACTTCTTTCAGAATCATCTTCTAATTCATCAACTTCGATTAATGAAGCATTTACAACTGGTTGAATTATCATTTGAGCAATTCTCATATTTCTTTCAACTTGAAAGTCTTCACTACCAGAATTTCTTAAAACAACTCCCACTTCTCCTCTATAACCATAATCTACAACTCCAGCCAAAGTATGAATGTGATGTTTATGAGCCAATCCACTTCTATCCCAAATTAAACCAACATAACCAAAAGGAATTTCTATTTTGATTCCTGTTTTAACTAATGTTTTCTCTCCAGGTTTTAATAAAATATTATCACTAGATCTTAAATCAAATCCAGCATCACCATTTCTTCCATATAAAGGAAGGTCTAAATCTTTGTCTAATCTTTCTATTTTAATTTCCATTTTAGTTACCTCCGATTCTTAATTCAACTTTATCAAAGTAAGGCATCATTAATTCTTTAAATTCTTCTAATTCCTTTCCAGAATATGATTTCATAGCATTAAACTCTTCTTTCAAGCAACCACTTCCTAAATCGGGTTTAAATTGCTGTATGACGTACTTTTTAGAACCCTTTAGCATTTCCCCAATTTCTAAGAAAACTTCTTTATTATGATATATTGGGAGTGTAGTAGTTCTAAATTCATAATCATCAAAGTTTTTTACAATCTCAATTGATTTTTTTATGTTTTCAAGATTTTTGTAACCAGTTATTTCTTCATATTGAGATAAAGTTCCTTTTATGTCCATTGCAATATAATCTACTAATCCTTCATCAATTAAATCTTGTAATACTTTTGGATTTGAACCATTTGTATCTAACTTATTTTTAAAACCCATTTCTTTTGTTAATTTTAAGAAATCTTTTAACTTAGAATCTAAAGTTGGTTCTCCACCACAAACAACAATTGATTTTACCCAATTACGTTTTGCTTTTTTCAAAGAATACATTAAATTATTTTCAGTAATTATTGAGCCTTCTCCAGATAACATTTTATGGTTGTGGCAGAAGCCACATTTAAAATTACAACCATAATAAAAAAAAGTTGCAGCAATTCCAGAGGAATTACTAAATGATAAAGCTTCAAACGAATCCGAAATTCTACCATACTTTTCTTTGACCATTTTAATTTTCAACTAAAGCCAATTCTCTAGAGACATAATCTTTTGATGCTTCAAGTGCCTCTTCCAATAATTTTTTAATTTTTGGTTCCTTGATAAAGTCATAATTCATTTTTAAGTCAAGAGTTTGTTTACTTCTATAAACTTCCCCTTTAGTGCCAATTGTAACTACACCATCTAAAGGAATGTTCAAGTCTTGTTGAGCAAACTCAATACCTAGACTAGGTACTTGTCCAAAATTAACTCCGTTTCTTGCTGCTCTTGCTAAATCTTCATAAGCAGTTCCATTTCCTGAATTAATTTCTATTTTTTCAACAATTATTTGACCTTTATAATTTTCTTCAACTACTTTTTCAACAAGTACTTTTAAATCTTCACACCAACCACAATTCTTTTTACCATAGATTACTGCTTTAATTAATGGTTGTTCTGGATCTAATTTTATATGGTCATCTAAACTTAATAAATTAGTTCCAATTGAATAATTTCCTCTCTCTCTTGCTTTAGCTTCTTCTTTCTTAGAGTCATTCCAGTTTTCAATTGTAGAGTTGTATCCAACTACTTTTTCAGTGTGAGATACATCATTACTATTACAGAAATCACACATTTCTAATAATCCTCTAGATTGTCTTCCACATTTTCTACAAGATGTGTGAGCTCCAGAAACTGTTACTTGAGTACATTGAGTTGTCTCATAAATATTTTGGATTGCATCATATAATGCATCAGGATTAATTTCAGACTCTCCGGTAAATAAATGTACTATTGCTCCAGACTCAATCATCGGATGGAATCTTGCTAGTTTCTTAACTCTATCAATTCCAGTAACTCCTTCAGCATCAGCTCTGAAGTGTACTGAGTTAGTATAGTAAGGATCTTTTTCTGTTCCTTGAATTACTTCTTTTGCATACTTTCCATAAACTGGATGATTTAAATCTCTCTTAGATAAGTTTCTAGCGGCTGATTCAGCAGGAGATTCTTCAATAGAGAATTTCCAACCTTTTTGCTCAACATAAGTTTGTTTTCTTTTATACATTGCAGCAATTACCCGTTCTCCCATTTGTAATGCTTCCTCAGATTCATGTAATTCTTGTCCTGCAATTAATTGAATAGCTTCATTCAATCCTAACATACCAATAATGTAAGTTGCTTTATCTAAATCAACATATGGGTCTCCATCCAAACTTGGTTTTCCAATTTGCCATAATGGTAATCCTGGTTTGTGCATTAAACTTTCAACAAACTCTCTTCTTTGAATATGAGCTTGATAAGCTAAATCCATTGTATCTAATACTTCATCAATTAATCCATCTAGGTTTTTCTTTCCACCTTCTATAGCTCTCATTGCAGCTTGTGGTAAGTTTATAGTTACATTTTGGAATCCACAAAATCTTAATGATTCTGGATGCTCTAATGCTTTTGGATCTATAGCTGCTTTTAATCTACAACATGCTGCCATTGAAACAGCATCTCTATCAAACATGAAATATACACTTGAGTTGTGAGCTGAAACTTTACATGCCTTTTTCAATAATTCTTGAGATCTTTCATTTTTGTAAGATTCTTCTCCAACATGAATATCACATTTTGGGAATGCAAACATTTTTCCATTTGAGTCTCCATCATGATAAACATCTAACAAAGCATCCAAGAAGTCTTGAGCTTCTTTTTCATAATCTTTGTATGTAACTAATCTTTTGCCTTTTTGTTTTAATAATTCCCTATTAAAATTTCCTTCACCATCAACAATTACATCACCATCAGAATCTTTAAAGATTAATCCATCTTTTGAATTTACATCTTTAACTCTTATTAAATCTTCAATATTTGGAGTTTCACCATATTTCGCTCTTTTTCCAGAATCACAAATTCTATAAACTCCACCAGGACATACAATTGGAATGTCTTTTAATAAGTCTGGTACTTCTGTATGTAAATTAAAGTCAATGAATAATGTTTGACCACCTCTAGAGAAAGCACTTTGAGATTGTGTGAAAATTAAATTTTGAGCTAGTTGTTTCATGTCAGCAAATTTAGACATTACATCTTCAAAATTACCATATAATTTTTCATCCCCTTCTAACATAGTCCCAATTTGATTTACCAAGTCAGAAAGTTCTTCTCTATTTTCAACATAAGTTGATAAGTCTTTAACACCATTTTTGATTTTAATATATTCTTCTTTTAATTTATTTAATTGAATTTCTAACTGTTTATTTCTTACTTTACCAGTTGCTGCTTCAAAAATAGAAATTGCTTCATCACTTTCAATATCTGATTTTGACATTTCAACAACTTTATCAGTCATATCAAAGTAATTATGTAGTAAAGATTCTAGACCTGCTTTTTTATCAGAATTGTCATTTAAGAATCCTTTAATTCCAGACATCATTTCTTTGATGTTTTCTTTGTCCATATTTTCAACATATGGAGCAAATTCTAAGTTAAGATATGATAAGCCTAAGGCTCCAGCATAATAAGCTTGCATTGAAGCCAAAAAAGTTGAAATTAAACCAGATAAAGCAACAGCGTGTTTTGGAGGTGCTGATTCGGTACTTAAGTTATCTAATTTCAAACCATATTTTTTTATGTATGCAGGAGAATGACCAGAACAATATACTCTAGTAATATATCCCAAATCGTGGATGTGTAATTTACCTTTTAAGTGAGCTTCTTTTAATTCTTTAGAAAAAACTTCATTTGTTGCATATTTCTTTTGAATTGTTTCCCAAATCCCTAAAGCTACTGCCTCTGGATTATTTGTTCCAACATTTGAGTTTTCTTCAGTTTTTGAGAAAATTAATTGAGCAATATCTTCAGAACCTAAACCATAATTTCCAGTCTTTAGAATTACTGATGGATCTATACCCATAGTGAACATTCTAAATCCAACAATTGATTTAATGATTTCAGTATTAATTATAAAATTTTCTCCATCACCTTTTCTTCTTTCATAAGCTTCAAGGATATCCATTTCTACTTTTTTAGATAATATGTTAATTTTGTCAGGAGTTAAATCTTGAATATCTTGTCTTTCTAAATGACTATAAATTTTGGAAGGATCAAAAGATTCTAATTCAGTATCATTATGACCTTCAATTAATAAATTTAAATCAGTTGAGTTTGTAGTTCCATTCCCTAATACTTTAATTTGTTTAGCAGCTTTTCTTCTTTGACTAAATGTTTCATATTCGCTTGCTTGAGGAAAATATTTTGGGTTTTCTTTCAGAGTTTCAATTACAGCCTTATCAATATCATCTCTTTTTACTTTACCAGTGGGTAGTTTTTTAACAACTTTGTCTGTTAAAGAATTTAGAACACTAAATGATGCTTCTTCGTTTGTTGTTGAAATGAATGTCTTATTAAGAGCACCCATAATCTTACTTCTTTCAAAAGGTACCTCAGTACCATCTCTTTTTTCTACCACACTTGGAATTGGAGCCATTTTATATCACCTCTTAAATCATAATTTTATTTTCGTATCAATTTTTTTAGTTCTTCTTCGAACTCTTCTACATCCTTGAAATCTTTGTATACTGAAGCAAATCTTATGTATGCTACTTTGTCAACTTTTTTCAAGTGCTTCATTATCAAAGCCCCGATCTTTTTAGATGGAACCTCAGTTGAGTCCATGTTTCTTAGATCAAGTTCAATTTTGTCTAATAACTCATCTATTATTTCAACGGACACCGGACGTTTTTCACATGCTTTTTCAACACCCATACGTACTTTATCTCTCGAATACCTTTCACGGTTACCATCTTTTTTCAAGATAGTTATGCTTGAACTCTCTACCCGTTCATAAGTTGTGAATCTTTTTTCACACGAAAGGCATTCTCTCCTTCTTCTTGTTGAAGCTTCGGAATCTCTTTTATCCACAACTTTGGTATTTTCGTTTAAACAATATGGGCATTTCATTAATTGTCACCTTGGTCAGTTTTAATTACTCCGGAAAATCCAGTTTGTGACCTACAAACTGAGTTTTTATCACACTCGAGTAAATACGACATGTTGTGTCTGTCAAAAAACCACACACAACATCTTGTGTTA